>DCTE01000109.1:28247-44743 GCA_002329405.1 Ruminococcaceae bacterium UBA1448
TGGGCGTCGCAGGATGTATCGTCCTGACCGGTACCGACCTTTCGGCCGGACGTATCGTCGGCCTGACTGCCTGTGTATCCGCCTCCCTTTTGCAGGCGGTTGGCAGCAGCACCAAGATGTGGCCGCAGATCGGCGTCATCCCGATCCCGATTGTCATTTTAATCGCTGTCCTGATCGGCGCGGCCTTTGGTGCCTTCAACGGCTTCTTTGTCGCAAAATTCAAGCTGCATCCATTCATTGTTACGCTGGGCACCCAGCTGATTGTTTACACCCTGCTGCTGATCTACGTCAAGATGGGCAACAACAACGGCATGGCAATCTCCAGCCTGGATTCCTCCTACACCAACTTTATCAAAGGTTCTATCCTGACCATCGCCGGTACCGCAATCCCCAACTATGTCTGGATTGCCATTGTGCTGACTGCGCTGATGTGGTTTATCTGGAATAAAACCACCTTCGGCAAAAACATGTTCGCGCTCGGTTCCAACGAAGAAGCAGCCAGAGTTTCCGGTGTAAACGTACTGGCCACCACCATTCTGGTCTTTGCGCTGGCAGGCGCCATGTATTCGGTCACCGGTTTCATCGAAGGTGCCCGTGTCGCCTCCAACAACGCCAACAGCGGCCTCAACTACGAGCTGGACGCGATCGCAGCCTGTGTCATCGGCGGCGTATCCTTTGTCGGTGGTATCGGTAAAATCAGCGGCATCGTCATCGGCGTACTGATGCTCCGTCTGATCTTCATCGGCCTGACAATGGTCGGCATCGACCAGGACCTCCAGTACCTGATCAAGGGCGGTATCATCCTGTTCGCATGTGCACTGGATATGCGCAAATA
Source organism: Ruminococcaceae bacterium UBA1448 (assembly GCA_002329405.1). Classification (GTDB taxonomy): domain Bacteria; phylum Bacillota; class Clostridia; order Oscillospirales; family Ruminococcaceae; genus Faecivivens. Next base: position 29,083 of record DCTE01000109.1, read on the forward strand.
TCTGGTCAAGAGATAAAACAGCACCGGTGGACCTTTATAAGCCACATCAACAGACCACGCGGAAAAATTTCCGACAGCTTGAGCAGGTATCTTATCGCCAAAAAGCGGAGATACCTGCTTTTTGTTTTTGTCAAAATATGCTATAATGTTGGTGAACAGACCGAAATTCTGCTGCAAACAGGCCGACTTTTCACACCAGACAGATAAAAGGAGGAAATAGGATGGAACTGTATCGTGTCGTACTTGTTGACGATGAGGAAGAAATCCGTATGGGCATCAGCCGGCGGATTGACTGGGAAAAACTAGGCTTCTCTCTCGCCGGACAGGCGCAAAACGGAGTGGAAGCACTGGAGGTCTGCGAACAGGTAAAACCCGATGTTGTCATCACCGATATCAAAATGCCGTTTATGGACGGTCTGGAACTGGGCAGGCGGCTTCGGCAGGCTCTCCCGGCCGCTAAATTGGTGATCCTGACGGGCTTTGACGACTTCGAATTTGCCCGGCAGGCGGTCAGCATCAATGTGTTTGAATATCTTTTGAAACCGGTGGATGCGCAGGAGCTTTCACTGATCCTCAGCCGGCTGCATCAGGATATTGACCGTTCCCGCGCGGAACTGCGAAATGTTGAACGGCTCCGCAGGCAGTACGAAGAAACCCTGCCGGTACTGCGGGGAATGTTCTATACCCGGCTGCTGGATGGCAGCCTTCGGCCTGATCAGGTATACGACCGGGCCGGTCGGTATGAACTGACGCTGGAAGGCAAGCAGTGGATTGCAGCACTGATTCATGTCGGAAAGATGGGCGGCGAGGTGGATGAGCTGGTCTTTCTGACCATCCAGTCTTTTTTTGAACAGCATTTTGAGCTGGAGGGCTGCACCATCCGTACCCTGATCTACAAGGACAATCTGGCGGTGATCGCCTCTTTTGTACAGCCGGTTTCTGTTTACAGCTATCTGAACGAGCTGGAACGGGTACGCCGTTTGACTGAAAGTGAAACTAGGCTGCGGCTGACCATTGGCACCGGAGAAATGGTCAGCCAGCCATGGGAACTGTCCGCTTCAGTTAAGGGAGCAGGCAACGCACTGGATTACCGGGTGCTGCTGGGGTCAGGACGGACCATCTATATTCAGGACGTCGAACCGCGTCAGAATCGGGAAATCTCTTTCGATGAAAATGATGAGCAGGACCTGATTCGTGCAATCAAGGTCGGAACCGAGGATCAGCTGCGCCAGGTCGTCGGGGAACTGATGGAAAAGGTACGCTCCGCTTCTATCGGACAATGTCAGATGTTTTTCCTGGACTGGATGAACTGCCTTTTGAAGGTTGCAAGGGATGGACAGATTCCGGCCGACGAGATCTTCGGGAAAGAAGGCATCCGCATGGAAAAACTCGCGGATTTCAGTTCCCCGGGTCAGATGGGCAGCTGGTGTTTTGACCATTGTCTGCACCTTTGGGAGCTGCTGAACAAAAGACGCAATGACAGCACCTGGAACCTGGTCGATCAGGCGAAGGAATACATTATGACACACTTTGCTGAAAGCGATCTGTCGGTCGATACCCTCTGTGCGCATCTGCACCTGTCACCCACCTATTTTTCTACCTTGTTCAAGAAAAATACCGGGATGAGTTTTACCTCTTATGTAACCAAAATTCGGATGGAAGCCGCTGTCCGCCTGCTGCGTGACACCGACGAGAAAAGCTATCGGATTGCAGAAAAAACCGGCTATCTTGACCCCAACTATTTCAGTTATGTATTCAAAAGATATTACGGAGTTACGCCGACCAAGTTCCGCGCCGGTGCCTCCAGGTAATAAATGCCAATGCAAGGAGGAAACGCTGTGCTTTTCAAAAAAATCCTCCGACGGGTTCGACAGCTTCTGCCGCCCTATCATGGACTGGGAATCAGAATCATGATCTCGATTTCCTTTACCGCTGTTACGGTAACCGGAATGTTTTTGCTCTGCGGAATGCTGATCCTGCGCTTTTCCAACGCGACCCGCATTTTACAGCGGGATACCAGCCTGCGGATGATCGAACAGGTCAACCAGCAGATGGACAGCTATCTGCGCAATATCATGCAGCTGTCCGATACAATCTATTACCGGGTGCTGAAAGAAAGCGATTTTTCCGAAGAGATACCGTATGAAGCCCTGGAACTGCTGTATGAAGAAAACCGAAGCAAACTGGTTTCAATCTCAGTTTTTGAAGAAAATGGTTCACTGGTAACGGCAGCCCCCATTTACTCGCTGAAAGAGGACGTATCCCCTGGTCAGCAGGAATGGTTTGTCCAGGCGATGGAGCAGATTGAAAATCATCACTTCTCCACCCCTTATGTACAAAATCTGTTTTCATATGGGGGCGAACACCGGTGGGTCATCTCAATGAGCCGTTATGTCGAACTGAACTATCATGGGGAAACCAAACGCGGCGTGCTGCTGATCGACATGAGCTTTTCAGAGCTGGGCCAGATCTGCCGCAATGCCGACCTTCCGGGCGGCGGTTATTTTTACATCACCGACCGGCAGGGAGAGATCATCTACCACCCCGACCAGCAGCTGATCTACGCGGGTATCTCTCAAAATAATCAGGTAAAAAACATCCCCGATACCGACGGTATCCACCAGGTCAAGGTGGATGGAATCCCCTACCAGGCTGTTGTCAAAACAGTCGGGTATACCGGGTGGAAACTGGTCAGCCTGATTCCGCTCAAAAATCTGGCAAACGACGTCGACCAGTACCGCTGGTTTGGAATTACCCTGCTGCTGTTCATCGTCTTTTCGCTGACCTTTGTCAACATGCACCTTTCGGAATACATCTCCGGCCCCTTAAGCCGGCTCAACCAGGCAGTCAACGAACTGGGGGCAGGCAAGGAAACGGTCGAATTCCGGGAAGAAGGCTGTATTGAGGTACGGCAGCTGACCCATTCGATTGAAACGATGGTCTCCACCCTGCGGCATTTGATGGACGATATTATCCAGCAGGAACAGAACAAACGCCGGCTGGAAATGGATGTGCTGCAGGCACAGATCAACCCGCATTTCCTTTACAACACCCTTGACTCGGTCATCTGGCTGACTGAAAGCGAACGGTATGAAGATGCAACGCGGATGGTGTCGGCTCTCGGCAAGCTGTTTCGGATTTCCCTCAGCCGTGGAAAAGTCATCATCCCGCTCAAGGACGAGCTGGAACACGCCCGGCATTATCTGACCATCCAGCAGATTCGATACAAAGACCGCTATGAGCATCAGATTTCTGCCGAACCGGATACCGAAAACCTGTATACCCTCAAGCTGATCATTCAGCCAATCCTTGAAAATGCAATCTATCACGGGTTGGCTGTAATGGATGAGGACGGGCTGATCACGGTACACGCCTGGCGGGATGACAAAAATCTGTATATCGACATTCAGGACAATGGAGCTGGAATGACGCAGGAAACAGTTGATCAGCTATTGGATGAAAGCAAGCCTTTCCGCAAAAGCAAGGGTTCCGGAATCGGTGTACGGAATATCCACCAGCGGATTCAGCTGGCATTTGGAACAGAATATGGTCTGGAATTTTTCAGTGAACCAGACGAAGGTACGCTGGTGCGCGCCCGTCTTCCCATCTTGGACGAACAGGCGGCGTCGGCCTACCAGAAAGAAGGTGGACAGTCGTGAAACGAAAGCTGAGCAATTTCATGCAGCTGGGGATCGTGGCTGCGCTGGGGATCTCGGTCCTGCTCTCCATCTTTATTCAGGAAGTTTCGTTTCCCACCGTCTCTGAAAACCGGATGGAAATTTCCGTCATTTTCCGGGAATGGAACAGCAGCACCTGGGGCGAAATCCGTCTGGGAATGGAAAAGGCAGCATCCGACTATCAGGCAGAACTCCGCTTCCTGACCCCGCAGGAAGCAAATTCCCCCTCTGAACAGCAGCACCTGATTGAACAGGAAATCAAAAATGGTGCCAACGGCCTGGTCGTCATTCCCGCTGCCGAACAGGTTTTGCAGCTGTTCTCAGACAATAAAATCACCGTCCCATCTGTTACGATAGAATCACACTCGGATGAACAAATCCCCTGTTTTACCCCCGACAGTGAAAAGGTTGGTCAGCTGCTGGCACAGGCAGCCGCAGAAGACTTTACAAATCAGGCGACTGCCCTGCTGATCAATCCTCTCCCGGATAATACCGGTATCCAAGAGAGATTGGAATCGGTACAAAAATATCTGATTGAAGATCATTTTTCAATTTTATCCGCAACCTCCGATAACTGGACAGAATTACTGCCTCAGTCGGATTTTGTAATCCTGCCAGAAACGACTTCTGCTGTCTGGCTGCTGTCCTTTCTGGAAGAAGAACAGCTGGCAATCCCGCTCTATACTGTCGGATACAGTCAGGAAATTATCAACGGATTGGAAAACGAATCCATCCGTGCGGCAGTTATCTGGAATGGCTACGGGGAAGGTTATCTTGCAGTCCAACAGATTGCCAGCAAGCTGCTGAAAACTCCGCCGCCGGAATCGCAACCAGCGGTAATACTGGTCAGAAAAGAGGATATGTATGAACCGGAAAACCAGAAAATTTTGTTTCCTATTGGTCATTAGCCTTGTGATTCTGGTCCTGTTTTCTCTTTTTGCAATTCTGACCGCAAAGATGAAAAAAAATCAGGGCCCCCCAACCCTGCGCATCGGAGTGGCAATGTACAGCCAGGAAGATACCTTCATCCGTTCACTGGTCCAAAACTTTGAACAGATGGCCCAGCAGCGTGAATCACAGGAAGGCATCCGTATCAATATCAATCTCGTCGACGGCAAAAGTTCACAGCTTATCCAGAATGAGCAGATCGAACACCTGATCACGCTGGACTATGATATCCTGTGTGTCAACATCGTCGACCGGACCGCCGCTTCCACTCTGATCGACCAGGCCAGGCAGGCCGAGATCCCCATCATCTTTTTCAACCGCCAGCCGGTTATGGAAGACCTGATGCGATGGGAATATGCCTACTATGTCGGCGCACCTGCCGAACAGTCAGGCAGCTTGCAGGGACAGATCGCACTCGACCTTTGGAACGACCAGCGGGAAAGAATTGACATCAATGGCGACGGTGTCTTGCAATATGTAATTCTGGAAGGTGAACCGGGCCATCAGGATACGCTGATCCGCACCGAAAAATGTATCCAGCTGGTTACCGATGCCGGCGTCCGCGCAGAAAAACTGATCAGCGATACCGCCAACTGGAACCGGGAACAGGCAGCTGCCAAAATGACCAGCTGGTGGCAGGAATTCGGCAGTCAGATCGAAGTCGTCTTCGCCAACAACGACGATATGGCACTCGGTGTGCTGGATGTCATGCAGCAGCTGCAAGTCGAGCCGCCCTATCCGGTCATCATCGGGGTAGATGCAACGAGTGAAGCACTGGAAGCGGTTGCAAATGGGACGATGAGCGGAACTGTCCTCAACGACGGGGTGGGTATTGCGCAGACGATGCTGGAACTCTCCCTCTCCCTTTATTATCAGCAGGACCCTGCTCAGAAATTTACAATTGAAAACCAGTCGATCTGGCTCCCCTATCGTCCGATTACACAAAAGGAAATTGAACAATTCCTCACACAGCAGGAAAACGCTGCATCCTGATCTTTCATATACGGCAAAAGAAAACCGGAACCTCCCTGTACCGCCTTTGATTCAGAGAGATTCCGGTTTTTATAACGGTTACCAGACGATTGAAAAATCAACCCGGTTTAAAATACTGACAGATTATTCAGCAACAACTGTCTTGTCCCAGATACGGACAGATTTTGGGGTACCGCTTACAAGTTTGATCGCTGCGCCTGTTCCGTCAACCGCCAGCTCCAGCAGGCTGTCCTGATAGAGGAACCGGAACCGGTAGCTCTTCCAGCCCTGCGGCAGCTGCGGACGGAAGGTCAGCCCGTCTTCCTTGACACGCAGGCCGGCAAAACCATATACGACGCCCATATAGGTGCCGCCCATATTGGCGGTATGGATTCCGTCGCCGGTATTGTGATGGGCATTGGTGATGTCCAGCATCGAGGATTCGGAGAAGTAGCGGACAGATTTGTCCATATCACCCAGACGCGCTGCCATGATGCCGAAGATACAGGCAGACAGAGAGGAATCGTGGGTGGTGATCTTCTCATACCAGTCATAGGAACGGCGCATCGTCTCTTCCGACTGGTAATCCTCATGTACAAAATGCGCAAGTACCGTGTCGGCCTGTTTGCAGACCTGGAAACGGTTGAGGCAAAGCGGATGGTAATGCAGCAGCAGCGGGTGGTTTTCTGCCGGCGTACCAGCAAAATCCCAGACCGGTTTTTGCAGGAATGCGTCATCCTGCGGGTTGATACCGGTCTTCTCATCATACAGAAGGGTCATGCCTGCTTCCGCCTTCTTAAACTCTTCGATCTCGCTTTCGGTCAGTTCCAGACGCTTTGCGACACCGTTCAGTTTGCCGGCTTCGCCCAGCAGTTCCCACATCTTGGCAGCCCAGTACAGGTTATACTTGGCACCGGCATTGGTGTAGTAGTTGTCGTTGACGCAGCAGGTATACTCATCAGGACCGGTGACACAGTTGAGATGAAAACTGCCGTTTGCCCAGCAGCCGAGGTCCATCCAGAGTCTCGCTGTTTCAAACAGGATCTCCGCGCCTTTCTCAGCCATAAAGTCCAGGTCGCCGGTCAGCAGATAATAGTTGACCACGGCAAAAGCGATGTCGCCATTGAGGTGGTACTGTGCCGAACCGGACGGATAATAGCCCGAACATTCCTCGCCGGTGATGGTGCGCCATGCAAACAATGCGCCTTTTTTGTGTCCAAAGATCTTGGCATGTGCGCGGGCTTTGGGCAGAATCTGGTAACGGTAAGACAACAGGTTTTTCGCCTGCTCCCGGTTGGTCAGCGCAAAGAAGGGCAGTTCATACATCTCGGTATCCCAGAAATAGTGGCCCTCATACCCTTCGCCCGACAGACCTTTCGCGGCAATGTTCGAGCATCCGTCCCGGCCGGCCGACTGAAGCAGCTGGTACAGCGAGAACCGGACAGAAAGCTGGAGCTGGTCGTCCCCTTCAATCTCCAGGGAGGACTGTTCCCAGAATTTTTCCAGGTAAGCCTGCTGCTCCTGGTTCAGTTTTTCCAGCGGCTGTGCGGTCACTTTGGCCATTTCTGCGGCTGCGTCTTCTTCGGTGGAAGCATACCGGCGGGAATCACACAGGACGGTATAACGGGTCAGCGTTACCGTCTCCCCTGCCTCAACCGACAGCTGATGGCGTGCGGTCAGGCATTCCGCTTGGGTGTCATATGCCGTCTCACAGGTGGCCGAAAGCAGATCACGGGTCATCGAAGTGAGGGTCAGCTGGCTGCGGGAGGTATGCGCGGTCAGGACGCCGCATCCGTCTTTCCAGAAGGCGCGGTCGGTCAGCATCATCCGTTCGGAGGAATCGCCGACACGCGGGTCATCCGGGTTGGAATAGTTGAGGACATCGCCGCGGTGGACGGTTTCCATGCAGATGGGGCCGGAATAGTTTTCACTGGTCAGCGCGTATTCGATCGTAAAAAGCGCGGGATTGGTCAGCGAAGCCATACGGGTGATCCGCAGGCTGACGATATTGCCGGCGGGCGACTGCCAGCGGATCAGGCGGCGGGTGGTGCCAGCCTTCATATCCAGCTCACGGGCAAAGGACAAAACAGTCCCTTCGAAAAGAGAAAACCGCTCGCTGCCGACCGTCAGGCGGATGGTCTGGGTATCACAGGTGTTGACCATCGTCTGCTTGCTGGTTGGGAAACCGAACAGCAGCTCGGCCTGCGGCATATCGGTGATGTCATAAAAAGCGTTGACATATTCGCCGCGGATGGAAGGCTGTCCGTCATATCCTTCTTCAAAGTTGCTGCGCACACCGAGATAACCGTTCGCATTATGGAACAGTGTCTCATTCAGCAGCAGTTCTTCTCTGGACGAAGAAAAGCCTTCTTTACGAAAAACATATTCGTTCATCTGATTCCTTCCTTTCGGTTTTCATATCTGAAAACAATTCTGATCAACTATTGATACACTGGATAAAAAACACCCCTGCCGTATGACATTGTCGATAACATTGTCAGTTGACAAGGGTGTTCTTAAAATCAGTCGGAACTGTCCATTACAGTTCCATCGTGCAGGTTTCACCAGCTGCAAGGCTGCGTTTTTCTCCGCCCAGCAGCAGACCGTCTACAGCCTCTCCATCGTTGTGGATGGTGACGCATTCGGGACGGACGGTCACATTCAGACGGCTTCCCTGCCAGTGGATCGCATAACGGAGTTCTTTCCAGTTATCCGGCAGATGGGGCGCAATCCGCAGGCAGCCGCGGTAGAGACGCACGCCGCCGAAGCCCATGACAACGTCCTGCCAGATACCGCCCATGTTGGCCGCATGGATACCGGCATCAGAAGAGGTCATCTTCTGGCCAAGGTCGGTCACCAGCGCACCCTGGAACATCTGATAGGATACATCATGCAGCCCAAGGTCACAGGCCAGAACCGAGTGGATCGCCTTGGACAGAGAAGAGTCGTGCAGCGTCCGCTCTTCATAGTAATAATAGTTCTTTTCCTTGATATCGGCCGGGAAGAGGTCTTCCTGCTGATAAAGCAGCTCGACAACGTCTGCCTGTTTGGCAACTTTGTAATCGTTGAGCATATCCGAATTGTAGTCCTGATAGATCAGGCCGACAATCGGGCTTTCTTTGTACTTGCGCAGGTCGATTTCCTTGAGATCAAAATAGCCGTCAAACTGCGGGATAATGCCGTTTTCATTGGGCTGCGGCAGATAGACCAGCGGTAGTTTCTCTTCGATGGAAGCCTTCAGCTGGGCCAGGTCGCCCAGTTTGCAGCAAAGGGTCTTGTACAGCTCAGGGTTTTCCTGCGGCAGCTTGCCGGCAATCTCAGCCGCAAGGCTCATGTTCAGGTGGAGCAGGTAGTTGGTGTATGCGTTGTTGTCAACATGCTCCTTATACTCATCAGGGCCGATGACGTCGGTCAGCTCATAGCGTCCCTTGTCCTCATGCCATTCCAGACGGCTGTTCCAGAATCTGGCGGTATCCAGCAGAATCTCATAGCCACAGCGGTCCATGAATTCCTGGTCGCCGGTCGCCTGATAATACTGCCAGACTGCCAGCGCAATATCAGCCGTGACATGCAGCTCAATCTTACCGGTCAGGCAGTACTGCGGATTACCGGTGATCGGCTCGACGCCCATATAATACGGGGTAACCTCGCCGTCGTCAATCCATGCGGATTCCCAGGGGTACATTGCGCCTTCATAGCCGTTATCCCGTGCCTTATTACGGGCACCGATCAGGCTCTTAAAGCGGTAGGTCAGCAGGGTCTTTGCGGTATCCGGCTGCGCATACATGAAGTAAGGGAAGATAAAGGTCTCGGTATCCCAGAAGGAGTGGCCCTTATACCCTTCGCCGCTCATTGCCTTGGCACCGATACCAACGCGGGAATCGTCCTTCTTAACCATGATGTTTAGATGGTAGAGGGCAAAACGGATACCCAACTGGTCAAAATCGTTCTCAGAGTCGATCAGAATATCCTGATCCTCCCACAGTGCCGCCCACGCCTTTTCACTCTCAGCAAAATGCGCGTCATAACTCTTTTCCAGAACCTTCTCAAAGGCAGCAAGGCTTTCCGGCTGGAGACGTTTTTCAGCCTCTTCCACCGTCATACCGTCATAATTCATGTCGCGGGTAGAATGAATCGACGAAATCTTATCCATCGTAAATTTCTCACCGGCGGCAATTTCAGCGGTCAGCTCGGTCATCAGTTTCCGGCGGTCATTCACCGAACGGGTCTTTACCGACTCACCCTGGGCCAACAGAGCGGTATGCAGGATGATCGAAACGCCCGACTGTTCTGTCTTACAGGGATATTCGAGGATTTTTCCGCCATAGACACGTTTATCCCCTTCGGAGAGGTGCTGAGAGCCATGGTTGGAAACGGTGCCGTCAACACCGGTGAGGACCTTCAGGCTGATATCCGAATCAGATTCCAGTTCCACACGGGTACCCAACAGATGATCGTCTGCCAGCGAAACAAACCGCTTGAAAGTAAAGCAAACATTCTTTCCGTCCCGGGTATGCAGCGTGACTTTGCGGGTCAGCTCACCGTTTTTGAGGTTGAGGGTACGGCTGTAATCCGTCGTATCACATTCCGACAGAGAAAAACGGGTACCGTCCACCCAAATGTCCATCCAGGTCAGATCAGGAAGATTGGGCAGCTCGGTGACCTCATTGTCATCAAATTTGTTGAAGGTACCGGTCACAAACAGCCCTCTGGTCTCGCCGACATAGCGTTCCTCAAGAGCGGCACGCTGACCGATATATCCGTTGCCCAGCGCGAAGATGGCTTCGCATTTGCCAAGGTAACGGGAATCAAACGCACTTTCTTCTACCAGCCAGTTTTTCAAAGAGCCGGTACCTTTGTTATACTGCATCAGTTCCATAATGTGAAACTCCTTTCGGATATCCGAAATATTAAATTGCACTTTCCTGTAATTGCTGCGCCGCCCGCCCGGCGCTCTCTATATTATGCGGGGATAAAAGCAGGAACAAACAGCCTGCTTTTGTGCCATTTACCAGGATTCCCGGCAGAAAAACCGCCGGGAATCCAAAGTTTTGAAAAGATAAACTCAGTTTTTCATACCGGAAGTCGCGACCGACTGCTGAACCTGTTCCTGTGCACACATGTACAGCAGGATACCAGGCAGAACGACAATCGTCAGTGCCGCAAACATCTTGGTATAGTCGTACGAGAACGACTGGTTGAAGAACTGCAAAGCAACCGGGAGGGTACGGTTCTGTTCGCTTGAGGTGAGCAGAGCCGCATAGAAGTATTCATTCCAGTTGCCGAGGAACATCAGGATGCCTGCCGTCGCAAGACCGCTCTTGGCAAGCGGGAAGTTGATCGACCAGAAGGTACGGAAGAAGCCTGCGCCATCCAGCATTGCAGATTCATCCAGTTCCTTGGGGATCGAAAGGAAGGTCCCTCTGAGCAGGAACATCGACATCGCCATGCCGCTCGAGAGGTAAACCAGTGTAACACCGGTCTTGGTGTCATACAGATTGAAGTTGACAATCAGCTGCATGATCGGCTGTGCCTTGGAATGGCCGGGAACCAGCATTGTGATCGTAAAGAGCGCAAAGAGGATGCCGCGGCCCGGAAACCGGAATTTGGCCAGGACATAACCGCCCATCGCGTAAAACAGCAGTGATACCGCGGTGGAAATGGTCGAGATCAGCAGCGAGTTGATAAAGTAGAGCAGAAAATCGTACTGCTCAAACAGATAACGATATGCTTCCGCACCGACAGAAAAGCCGCTCGGTACAGTCAGCGCACCGCCCAGAATCTCGGCGTTGGTCTTAAACGACGAGATAACGACCCAGATAATCGGGAAGATGGACACTGCGACGGTAAAGATCATAACAATGTACATCATGATACGGGTCAGGACCCAACGGAAATCTTTCTTTCCTGTTACCATTCTTTCCATTCCTTTCTGACGGATACCGCACACAGGCGGAACCCGTTGCTCGAAATCATCCCAGCGAAGATTCGCCCATGCGGAAAACTTTATTGATCACCGCAAGGATAATCAGTCCGAAAATGAACATGATGACGCCGATTGCATTGGCATAGCCATAGTTGTAGTCGGTGATCGCACGAACCAGCAGAACCGACAGCGACATCGTGTCGTCGCCAGGACCACCAGCTGTGGTCAGTGCGATACATTCATACATCGAGATACGGGAAGTGATCGAGCAGAGAATAGCAGTGCCGACTGCGTTACGGCAGAGCGGCAGATGGATATAACGGGTCAGCTGCCATCCGGTGCAGCCATCCAGATGAGCTGCTTCATCCAACTCGGTCGGAATCGCCATCAGGTCCTGCAAGACGACCAGGGTGACGATAACTGCGTAGAAAAGCCAGGTAAAGGTGACTGCCCAGAACGCGGCAGGAGAGGTATAAAACCACTGAACGTGGAAATTGGGGAAGATCTTGCGGATTGCACCGTTGAGCAGACCGACATTATCGTCAAAAATAAAGCGGTAGATCAGTGCCCAGGCTGCTGCCGAAATAACATTCGGGATCATAAAGACCGCACGGCAGAACTTCCAGCCCTTGGGATGATGGTACAGAACAAACGCAACCAGTACGCCGAAGCCGACGTGCAGGGTCATTGCGATGATCGACCAATAAAGAAGGTTTTTCAGGGAAATCGCAGCCGCAGAATTGGTAAATACGCGAACATAGTTGCTTACGCCGTTAAATGACGGTGCGTTGAAACCATCCCATTTGGTAAATGATGTCCACAGCATCGTCCAGATTGGCTGAACATAAAACAATGCGAAGACCACAACAGTCGGCAGCAAAAACAGATAAATCCATTTGAAATACTGTTTTTCAACCTTACCGTACGGCTGTTTGACTTTGGCCATGATGACTCATCCTTTCTGTATAATCCCTGCCGGGAGGCAGAGGGAGGGTCACTCCCCCCGCCGACAGACGCATAATTATGCCTTGGATTCTTCCGACTTGACGGTCAGGGTATTGCAGAACTCTTCAGGAGTGATTGCGCCGTTGACCAGCTGGGTCAGAACGTTTGCCAGAACGCTGTTGGCAACCGAGTCAGGCATGATGGAAGCGATGGTCGGAACCATCAGGGTGTCTTCCGCCAGTTTCTCGTTCTGCTCTTTGATCAGCTGGTTCTCTTCCAGAGAAGCAAGGTAATCTTCAGAGAGCTCGAGGTTCGGGATCTGGCAGCCTTCAGTCAGAGCAAAGGTTTCCAGCTCTTCAGGGCTGTAGATGAATTCCAGGAATGCTTTTGCAGCTTCCAGTTCAGCATCGGAATTATAGTTGTTGGTCAGGAACCATCTGCCGTAAGCCTTGGTGTTGCAGAGTGCGATATTGCCGGGGTAGTAGTCAGCATGAACATTTGCACCGTCAAAGCCGTTGGACCAGTTTGCAGAGCCGTCTGCGCTGAACTCAGAGTTCATCCAGGTACCGTTGCAGATAACAGCAGAGTTGCCGCTCATAAAGTCGTTTGCTGCGTCAGCGTAAGCCTTGCCGACATAGGTCGAACCGCCGGTCTGGTTCCAGATGTCAACCAGCTTGGTGACAGCGGAGATCATCCAGTCGGTGTTGTAATCATAGCACTTGGTGCCGTCATATTCCTGCAGCCATTCAGCGCCGCCCTCTTCGTTGGCAACCAGCGCGGTCAGGAACAGCATCGAGGTCCAGGCGTTGTCAACAGTCTGCCATGCCATATTCTGGCCGTTCAGCGAGCTGACAAACTCATCAACGCTCATCTCAGCAATATTCTTGTCGGGAGTATAGTTTGCGCCATTGTAGTACAGGCCGACAGTCGAAACTGTTACGATCGGCACGCCGACGATAGAACCATCTTCCTGGGTGGAATACTCAACAGAAGAATCCAGGCAGAGATCAATGATGCCGGACTCATTCAGCCAGTCTTTGGTATCATAGTACAGCTTCTGGGGGATCAGGACGGTGTTGATCCATTCGGTGGAACCGCCGGAGATCAGGACAGGCAGTTTGCCGGACTGAGCGAGGGTGGACATCTTGTCGTTGTAGGAAGCCTCAACAACCTCCTCCAGCTTGATCTCATACTGGCCGTCATACTTTTCGTTGAACCGCTCAACAGCCGGCTCAAAGTAAACTGCACCGACGTTCTCGCCGCAGTAATAGGTGGGAAGGGTCAGAACAACCTCTTCGCCGGAAGCAGTGCCGGTGGTGGAATCGGAGCTGCCGGAAGCTGTGCTGTCGGAACTGCCGGTGCTGGAAGTGTTACCACAGGAAGCCAGAGAAGCAACCATGGCAACGAGGGTCAGACAAGCAAGGATTCGTTTTTTCATTTCGTTTTCCTCCTAAGATTTAAGTTTTGAACAGCAATTTTTATCTGCAGCCAAATGGCATTGCATTCTATATTGTAGCCGGTCATGCTTCAAATAAGCAGATACCGGACGAATTATGTAAAAGCCAAAAACATCATTGTATTTAAACGAATTAATAAAATCAAATACAGATTAAATACGAAAACGTTTTTGAACTTTATTAAAAAAGAAGGCTGAGTTACTCAGCTTCTCTTTCCAGATTCCACGGCGGTGCAACACTTCCCCGTTTGACCATCTGATATGGCATCAGGACCTCTTTATTTTCCATATCGCCATTCATCATCCGGCTGAGCAGTCGTGCAGCAGCGTATCCCTTCGCTTCCAGGTTCTGATCAATAGTCGTCAGCCCCGGGTAAACAAACCGTCCACACGCCATTCCATCATATCCGACCACCGAAAAATCTTTCGGTACCGAATATCCCATCTTTTGCAGCGTCCTGATCACAGTAACGCCGATCAGGTCCGACATGCACAAAAAAGCGGTCGCCCGGCCTTTTCCGTATTTCCCGACATAATGGGTAACCAGATTCTCTGTCTCATATTCACGGAAATCGGTGTACAGCACATTCTCGCTCCTGAGCTCCATTCCATACGCAGTGTAGGCTTCATATACCCCCGCCAGTCTTTCCAGACAGACGGTCGCAACCTTTCTGCCGTTGAGCACCAGCATCTCACGATGCCCCTGACCTATCAGATACTCGGTCAGCATCCGGTAGGACGCGATGTTATCCGTGCCGACATAGCCGACATTTTCGCCGCTTACCCGTGTGTCTACTGTCACACACGGCAATACCGATTCGGACAACGCTTTATAATAATTATCGGTCGTCTGCAATCCAAACAGCAGTGCTCCTCCCAGACGGTGCTCCCGGCAGAACTGTTCATAAGTCTTCCGGTCTTGCAGCTCACTGGAATAAACATAAACCGGCATATCCAAATCACGCTCGATCGCATAACGGCAGGCACCGCACATGATCAGAAACGATGAATCCTCCATCGCATGCTGCATGTAAACNNCCATATCCCGTCCGATAAACTGCTCATTGAGCAGCTGGGACAGAATCAATGCCATTCCTGAGCTTTTCTTGGACGACAGATTCTTTGCAGACAATGTCGGAGAATACCCGAGTTCTTTTGCGACCTGCAAAATCCGCTGACGGGTCTCCGGTTTGATATCGGGATAATTATTAAAAGCTCTTGAAACTGTTCCGACCGATACACCGGAAAGTTTCGCTACTTCCTTGATCGACACAGCCAGTTTCATCACTTCCCGAAAACGTTTTTGTACCTATAATATAATTGATTCGTCATAAATTGTCAATAGATTTTTATGAGCTTTGTACATCCTAACAATTTTACAACTCCAGTTTGGGCAGTTATCACAATTTCCATTCTTTTCCATTTCCATCCAACGCCAAACTTTCCCATCCACCCCTATTCAGCGGCTGTTTGAGCAATCAGTCATCCTGTTCAAGCGTCGTTTCTGCGGCCAGCAGCAAAAGCCGTCTGAACTCTGCTCGCTCTTCATCGGTCATCTTCTGCGTCATCCGCTGAAAGCAGATATCTATCTGCTCTTTTACAACCGGATAGACCTCCCATGCTTTTTTTGTCGGCTGGATGTCATAGGTACGTTTATCTTTTGCGTTGGTGGAACGAAGCAAAAATCCCCGTTCTTCCAATTTGGTAACTGTTTTGGCGATTACGCTTTTGTCCAGC
>DCTE01000109.1:44753-47225 GCA_002329405.1 Ruminococcaceae bacterium UBA1448
ATGACTACAGCCTGCGGGGCCGTCAGGTCATATTGTGCACAGCCGTTGTTCAGCCAGATATGCGACTTTCGGTATAAAATCGAAACAGATTTAAACGGGCTCTCCATTATATTGGGCATGTTTGAAACCTCCCTTTTGTTTTCTATCATTATACCTGTTTCTGGTAGCAATTGCAACCAGATATTGACGGGCATGACTTTTTGTGCTATGATAAAAATATGGTGGCAATTGCCACCATATTTTTGATACAATACAAAGGAGTGTCATCCAAATGGAAAAACCGCAAAAAATCTGGAACAGAAAGTTTATCCTTCTGTTCATCACCAACCTGCTGGTACTGGCAGCGTTTTACGCCTCCATCCCGATCATCCCTGTCTACTGCCAGGAAATCGGGATCACCGGCTCCAAAGTCGGGGTTGTCCTGACTGCAATGTCTGTCGCAACCATCCTCTTTCGTCCGATTGCCGGATATCTGCTGGACAACTTTAACCGATACCGCGTCTATCTGGTATTCCTGGCACTGTTCTGCCTATCGTTTCCGGCGTTTATCGCCTTTCCGCTCTTTGGTGCGCTGATTGTCGTCCGGCTGTATATGGGCGCCGTCTATTCGGTGTGCGGCTCTGCAACCATGACGCTGGCCAGCGACGTTTTGCCCGTCCGAAAAATCACCGAAGGCATCAGCCGGTTTGCCTTTACCATCTCGATCGGCATGGCAGTCGGGCCTTATGTCGGCATTCAGGTGCAGAACAATATGAACAGCAAAGCCTCTTTCCTGACGATTTTTGGCATTACAGTCGCAGCCTTTATCTGTGTCGCATGCTGCCGCATCCGGTATCCAAAGGTAGAACGGAAAAAATTCTCGCTCAAAGATTCGATCTATAAACCAGCATTCCCTTTTATGCTGAACATGATGTTCCTGATGATCCCGTATGGCGCGGTCATCGCCTATTCGTCCATTCTGGCGCAGGAAAAAGAACTGACTTCCGTCCTTCCCTATTTTTACATCTTCCTTGTAATCGGCATGCTGTTATCCAAACTGACGACCCAGAAGATGATTGACGCAGGCAAGCACCGGGTGCTGGTCTATATCAGCCTGATCATCCTGATCGCAACCATGGTCAGCTATCTGTTCCTGGAGACCGGCGCCCATCTGCTGATCGCAGGATTCTTTTTTGGGATCGGCTATGGTATTTTACAGCCCCTGTTCCAGTCGTTTGTCACCGGAACCACCCCCGCCCCTCAGCGCGGTGTTGCCAACGCCACCTATATGCTGTCCTATGATATCGGCATCGGCATTGGTTCACTGCTGATGGGCTGCCTCCAGGAAACCATCGGCCTGTCCGCCGGCTTTGGCTGGACAGCTGTCGCCTACATCATCGGCGGCATTGTTTATATCTGCTATGTCGACCGGTATTATCAGACCCTGAAAAATCCACCCGAACATGTCTAACAGTAAAAAAGGACAGAACAACGGCAAATTTTCCCTGCCGCTGTTTTGTCCTTTTTTCTATGCCATAGTTGGACTTTTCCACCGTTTCCGGTTAAGCTGGTGAAAATGGGGTTATCCGCGATAAATTGTCCACTGTCAGGACTGGCTGAGCAGCAGGTCCTGGATCGGCGCATAATCATTCTCAAACCGGAAAGCCTGCAAGCCGGCCCGACGGGCACCCTCAACATTACGGGGCATATCGTCAATAAACAGGCATTCCTCCGGCCGGAGATGATATTTGCCTGTGAGGTAGTCAAAAATCTCCCGATCGGGCTTGAGCATATGGATATCAGCTGAAACCACTACGCCGTCAAAATAATCCAGCGGAAGGAATTTGGGGAAGTACTCATAAAAAGCATCGCTCGCATTGGACAGGATATAAATTCCCAGCCCGCGCTCTTTGACAAAATCACAAAACGCCTTTGCGCCTTCCAGCGGCTTCATACAGATATACCACCGGTCGCAGCAGTTTTTCAGCGCATCCCAGTACTGTTCCGGCACCCGCTGCCTGACCAGCTCAAACCGGCCGCTGTCGGGGATATCGCCGCGGTCCCCCATCACCCATTCCGGACCGGAAAAAAGCTCCCGCCGGATAATTTCCTTTTCTTCATCACAGCTGCAAAACATGTTGAGTGACACATCCGGGTCATAGTCCAAAAGGACGTTGCCCATGTCCAGAATTACATTTTTTATCATACTGCCTTTACCTTTCTGTCCTGTAAATTGTTAAAACAGACCTGACTGCCCCTGCAATCATTGTACCACAGCCGTATATCTGAAGCAACCGGTATTTTTCTTTCAAAACTGCGCCAACTCTCAGTGAAGACGGGAAAAATATTGACACCCCCTAAATTTGGGTGTATCATAAAAATAAATTCTATGGACATTTTACATCTACAGCTATCGGAGGAACCATATGAAAATCTATGTCGATGCAAACGCCGGACGGGACGGCAACGGCAGCCGTGAAATGCCGTTCAGAC
>DCTE01000020.1:0-3594 GCA_002329405.1 Ruminococcaceae bacterium UBA1448
ATCGCCGACTGCCTGTATACCGGGCTGGCGACCGACACCGGCTGTTTCAAATTCTCCAACACTTCCCCCCGCACCCACCGGATCGCGGCGGAAATGATCGAACTGGGCGCCGACCATACCAGTATCAACAAGGTGATGTTTGATACCGTCACCTTTGCCGAGCTGGCATTGGAACAGATGGCACTGGAACAGATGTGGATGTCAGACGACCATAAAATCGCTGTCCTGACCATCACGACCGACATGCTCCGGCAGACAGGCGCGTCTGAGGCAGAGCTGGACCGCATCACCGCCCTCACCCGCAAGATCAGCGGCGTTGAAATCGGCATTACCATCAAACAGCGGGGTGAGGCTGACTATAAGGTCTCGCTGCGCACCGGTGAAACGGTGTCGGCGGCCGATATCTGCGCCAACTTCGGCGGCGGCGGCCATGCAAGGGCTGCCGGCTGCCAGTTTACGCTGGATGACCCGGTGGAAATCCGGGAAAAACTGGTCGAAGCTGTATATAAAACCGTTGGGGAGGAAGCCGTCTGATGAGCGATTTTGCCCCAAATGGCGTTTTATGTATCGACAAACCGGAAGGATTTACCTCGTTTGATGTGATCGCCAAGCTGCGCGGCATCACCCATACCCGCAAGATCGGCCACGCCGGTACCCTCGACCCGATGGCGACCGGCCTGCTGCCGGTCTTCTTCGGAAATGCAACAAAAGCCTGTGACATCCTCCCGGTTCAGGACAAACGGTATTCCGCCGGTTTTCAGCTGGGTGTAACCAGCGATACCGAGGATATCTGGGGTAAATGTACCCCGACCGGGAAACCGCTCCCCGGACGTGAGGCGGTTGAAGAAGCCCTCTCCCATTTCCGCGGAGAGATCATGCAGGTCCCGCCGATGTACTCGGCTTTGTCGGTCGGCGGCAAACGCCTTTACGACCTCGCAAGGCAGGGGATTACCGTTGAGCGCCAGCCCCGGCCGGTCACCATCTACCGGCTGGAACTAACCGGCTATGACCCGGAGACCGGCAGCGGTTCGCTGGACGTCTGCTGCTCAAAAGGCACCTATATCCGCACCCTCTGCGCCGATCTGGGGCAGAAACTGGGAACGGGCGGGGTCATGTCCAGCCTGAGAAGAACCGAAGCGGCCGGGTTTAAACTCGAAGAGGCGGTCACCCTCGAAACGGTCGCCGAATGGATGCAAAATGATGGGCTGCAAGGAAAGCTGCTGCCGGCGGAAAGGCTGTTTGCTCCCTACCCTGCCGTTAAACTGAACGCTGTCCAGACAAGGATGTTTTTAAACGGTGTCCGGCTGGATCTCGGCAGAATCTATGACGGCAAAAAAGCAAGCACGGAAACACCCTGGCGTATTTATGGTGCCGATGGGGAATTTCTGGGGCTTGGGCAGGCAATACCGGAAAAGGCGGAATTGCGGCTGCTGAAATTTTTTGTGGAAAGGAACTGAAGGATGGAGATTTGCAATCAGGTATCACAATTTTCCCGGCTGCCCGGTACGGCAGTCGCCCTTGGGCTGTTTGACGGCGTACACCGCGGTCATCAGGCTGTGATCAGGGCTGCGGCAGACTGCGCACCGGAGCTGATGCCGGCTGTCTTCACCTTTCGGTTCGATACCCGCGCGGTCGTCACAAAAAAACAATTCGGAACTTTGCTGCGGCCTGAACTTAAAGCAAAAAAACTGGAAGAAAACGGTATCCGCTTTATGCTGGAACCGCCTTTTTCCACCATTATGAAGATGGAACCGGAGAGCTTTATCCAGGGAATCCTCTTCAACTTTATGCACGCAAAGGCGGTCTTCTGCGGTGAGGATTTCCGGTTCGGCAAAAATGCGGCCGGGGATACCCGGCTGCTCAGGTCCGCCTGCGAAAAAAACGGCGTCCGGTTTGAGATCGTCCGTCCGGTCCTCGATGACGGCGTACCCGTCAGCTCAACCAGAATCCGCGCCGCCCTCCGGGAAGGAGATGTCCCCCTCGCCAACCGGCTGCTCGGAAGCCCCTATATGACCTGCGGGACGGTCGTCCATGGACGGCATATGGGGCATTCCCTCGGATTTCCGACCATCAACCAGCTGTTTTCCCCGGAAGACCTGATCCCCCGCTTCGGCGTCTATGCGACGATCGTTGAAATAGACGGGAAAGAATATGTCGGTGCAACCGATATCGGGGTCAAACCGACCGTCGGCGACGGCTACGCGCCCGCTGCTGAAACATTTATCTTAGACTTTGACGGCGATCTGTACGGAAGAAATATCGTCATCCGGTACTACGCTTTCCTGCGGGGGGAAAAACGCTTTGATTCGCTTGAAGAGCTGACAAAAACGGTCCTGGACAACGCGAAACAGGCAAAAGGGCTGCTCCAGCCGCTGATCACCCATTGAGTGCCCTTTTTACTTGACAAAACGGAAACTATATGATATTCTATCAGGTACAGTCTCCGTTTTGCTTTATGCGGGTATGGCGGAATTGGCAGACGCGCTGGATTTAGGATCCNNGTGCCGCAAGGCGTGTGGGTTCGACCCCCACTATCCGCACCATTTGATATAAAAAACAAAGGTCAGAAAGCAATCAAAACTTTCTGACCTTTGTTTTTTGCGATAATCCCCCATAAATACCGGAATTTCCGGTATTTATGGGGGGTTTGCCATCCATGCCTTTTTTCACCGCAGCCGCGGCAGCATCCCCTGCCGCATCGCCGCAAATAAAAGGCTCGCCAGTATATCCAGAATAAACAGCATTCCAGGGATTACCGCAATGATGATCAGCCCTTTTTCGCTGCACCGCTCGCTCAGCCGCTCTAGAAACGGATAAATCAGATATTGCAGCAGCAGCGCCGAGGCCCCGAAAAACAAAACCGAACGGGCACAGATATAGCCGCCGATGTTGCCCCAGTTCCAGATCTCAACATTGTAGTCCCAAAGCCGCAGTCCCATTATACGGTTGAGCAGAAACCCTACCGCCAGTTCCAGCCCGCCGCATCCAAGTGCAGATACCGCAAAGACCCGCAGCGGATTTGCCTTCATCCGGCTGGTCGTCAGCACCACCAGCACCGCTCCAAACCCGTATATCGGTATCCACGGCCCGAAAGTCATTCCCCGCTTGACAAAATGCCCGAGGTCAATCCGGTAAAACAGCAGCTCATAAATAAATCCGAAGATACCCCCGGTCGTAAACACCATCAGCAATAGCAGTTCAGAACGCAATTCCGTGATCGCACGTTTCATCCCGCTCAACCTCCTTTTCCAGTTTACTTCCTAATTATAGTATACCATATTTGAGCAAAATGTCCAGAATTTTCTTTCTATGATTATAAAAAATGAGCTGAGACGCAACTATTCCATGACCAAAAGAATAACGAAAATCTGACTGGAAACTGATTTTCTCTTGACAGGGGGGCTATTTTTCCGTATACTTTTGTTAAGGAGTTACCTTTGTGTAGCCGACGGAATTATGGTTGGATATCGACAAAATATGCCGGACAGTCTCCCACCGTTTCGCATTATTCCAATAAAAATTATTATTGTCCGCTGTCCCATTTGACCGCCAGCCATTTGCACCCGTCTAAAAAATTATGATCAGGAGATGCCA
>DCTE01000020.1:3612-4251 GCA_002329405.1 Ruminococcaceae bacterium UBA1448
ATGGCAATGAGGCCGCCCTTCAGGACCTGCTCACCCGTCTGGAACAGTACAGTGACCAGCGCTCGGAAGATTTACAGCTGATGGATCAAAAACGGGAGGAAAACCCCCGCTGGTATGCACAGCGCGATATGCTGGGTATGTGCCTGTACATCGGTGCCTGGGCCAAAACCATCGACGGCGTCCGCAGCAAGCTGGATTACCTCGAAGAATGCGGCGTCAATTACCTCCATCTGATGCCCTTCCTCGAAAGCCCCAAGGGCAAAAGCGATGGCGGCTATGCGGTCGCGGACTTTGCAAAGGTCCAGCCGGAACTCGGTACCATTGAAGACCTTGAACGGCTGACCACCGCCTGCCGCAAACGCGGCATCAGCGTCTGCATGGACTTCGTTNNCTTCGTTATGAACCATACCAGTGATGAACACGAATGGGCCAAACGCGCACGCGCCGGTGAACAGGAATACCAGGACCGCTATTTCTTCTTCCCCGACCGCACTATGCCTGACCAGTATGAGAGAACCATCCCCGAGGTCTTCCCGACCACTGCACCCGGCAGCTTCACCTGGCTGGACGATGCACAGAAATGGGTCATGACCAACTTCTACCCCTTCCAGTGGGACCTCAACTACGGCAATCCCATTG
>DCTE01000197.1:0-3722 GCA_002329405.1 Ruminococcaceae bacterium UBA1448
AAGCCGGTGTATCCTTTGGAGTCTACTGTCCAGATGGCACTGCCGCCGGGAATTTCGATCGAATAACTGTTCAGCGCATTTTCACTGATTTCGGCTGTCAGCTGAGACAACGAGAATAGATCCAAAATGTTACATTCCGCTCCCGAATAGGCCAGCACAGACAGAAGNNCCGCTTGAGATGGGCGAAGCATCGGAATACATTGTAACTGTAACCGAACGGATATTCCCGTTTTCCAGCTGATAGGCATATTCCGGTTCAATGGGTTCCGATGTATAAATGGTATAACTTCCCGGCGAATCGGGAAGCGGCGCATATCTTCCATTTTCATCCAGCTGAAAACTCTGGCCGGACAGTTCAAAATAACGCACATAATAATTATAATTCTCCGCATATTCAGCAACCGTCAGCTCTCCGCGGTTGGGCGGCAGCATCTGGAGTGCCGCGGCCAGTACCAGTATCCCAAATCCGGCAACATTCACGCCCGCAAATCCCGCCGTCCGTCCTGCCGTCCTGCTTTCATCTACCGTATAAAACAAACCTGCGTCCCATGCCTGCACCTCATTATCCAGGCATTTCCGCAAGCTCGAAAATGCCCGCCAGAGTGAATAAACGGGAAGTCCCCATCCCATCCCCTCTCCGAACATCTCCAGTGTCCGTGTCCATGCTTCATGCAGGGAAAGTCTGCCTTCCAGACCTTCCACCCGCAGTCCCCACAGCCATTTTCCCGGTGTCTGCCCGAAAAAATGCAGCAAAACCGGCTCAATCACCAGCATAAGACCATATGCCAGATAGGTCATCACAAAATTAAAAAACTGCGTCCGATGTGCAATATTGATGCGAAAAACCAGCATTACAATCAGATACAGAATCAGATCATAGATCAGCAAATCGGTACATCGGGCAAAAAAACGACGAAATGGGGTAAAAGCATGGGGCAATGTATCCTTTCGCTCCGGTTCGCTGAAATAGGATGGCCTTTGCAGAGCTGACCCCGGGGCTTGCGGATGCGGTTCTTTTTCCTCAATCTGCCGCAGGTACTTTTCCGCGTCCAGTTTTGCAAATGATGCGCCTTCCTCCCGGATTTCCCGGCAGACTTCCCCCGCCAGTGCAATTTCTTTTTCCTCACTGGAAAGCCGTTGCTGCTGCCGGTCAAGAATTGAAACAAGGGTGACCTTTCCTTCCTTTACCGCCCGAATCTCATCCAGCGGCAGATGCAGACTGCGCAGCAGTTTGATGCGCAGCAGCAGGTCGGCGTCCTCTTCCGAATAATCGCGGTACCCATTGTCCAGCCGTCTGGGAGAGAGCAGCCCTTCCTTTTCATAAAAGCGGATATTGGCACGTTCCATGCCGGTTCTCGCTTCCAGTTCCTTAATTGTCATCACAATTCACCTCTTTCACCCTTATTGTACAGTATCAACTCACTTTACAGTCAAGTATTTTTACAAAATTTTATCTACGGGAGGTATTTTTTGCGATGTGCACCGCAATTTCCTTTGTTACAGCCGACCATTACTTTGGACGGACGCTCGACCTGTCCTGCTCTTACGGTGAAACGGTCGCCATGACTCCGCGCAATTACCCATTTGCATTCCGCAGGATGGGAACCATTTCCAGCCATTACGCAATTATTGGCATGGCAATCCTGCGGGATGGCTACCCGCTTTACTACGATGCTGCCAATGAAAAAGGGCTGGCAATTGCCGGATTGAATTTTCCCGGAAACGCTGTCTACTTTCCCGAAAAGGATGACAAAGACAATATCTCGCCGTTTGAGCTGATTCCATGGATACTCGGAAAATGTGCGGATTTGACCGAAGCCCGGCGGCTGCTGGAGCGAATCTGTCTGGTCAATCTTCCTTTTTCAGAGGCAATGCCGCTGGCACCGCTCCACTGGATGATCAGCGACAAAACTGGCGCGCTCACAATTGAACAGACGGCAGACGGACTGAAAATTTACGATAATCCCGCGGGCGTTCTGACAAACAATCCACCATTTGACTACCAGATGTTTAATTTGAACAACTACCTGAACCTGACCGCCCAGCCTCCAGTCAACCGTTTCTGCTCTCAGCTCCCGCTCCGGCCCTATTGNNGGGTATGGGCGGGCTCGGATTGCCGGGCGATCTCTCTTCCACCTCACGGTTTGTCCGGGCGGCTTTTACCCGGCTCAACTCGGTCTGCGGCTGTTCCGAATCGGAAAGTGTCAGTCAGTTTTTCCATATCCTCGGGTCGGTCTACCAGACACGGGGCTGTGCACAGACCGAGGATGGCTACGAGATCACCGTCTATACCTCCTGCTGCAATACCAGCAAGGGAATCTACTACTATACCACCTATGAAAACCAGCAGATCACAGCAGTCAAACTTGCAAATGAAGATCTGAACGGATGCCGCGTCATCAGCTATCCGCTGATCAAAGGGCAGCAGATCTTCATGCAAAACTGACTTTTTCATAACATAAACCCCTTCGGACGCGCATACCTTCTGGTAACAGCAAAGGAACCGGAGGGGTTATGATTGAAAACAAATACCGCAAAATCTGAGTTTTTCAGTACAGGAGAACGCTGTGTCCAGCTGGCACAGTACATGCTGGAAAAGAAGAGCACCGTCCGCGACACTTCCCGGCAGTTTGGCGTCTCAAAATCCACGGTACATAAAGACGTAACCGTCCGCCTGCGGCAGGTCAGCCCGGCACTCTACAAAGAGGTCCGCTGCCTTCTGGACATCAACAAACAGGAACGCCATATCCGCGGCGGACTCGCTACCCAGCGCAAATATGCCCGTCAGAAACAACAGGCCCATTCCACACAATAAAAAAGCAAGCCGCCCGAACGCAGAATAAACTGCACCGGACGGCTTGCCGTCTTTTTTCAGTAACTGATAACCTCTTCAAGCGTCGGCATCGCCGGGATAGCACCCGGGCGCGAAGTCGTAATGCCGGCGGCTGTATTTGCAAAGTAAAGTACCTCTTCCAATGCTTTCTGATCAATCGTGTGCGGGTCTTCCATCCGGCTGAGTTTGGAAAGAACCGCCCCCATGAAAGTCGAACCAGCTCCAAAGGTGTCGGAAACAACAATCTTCTGAGCAGCAACATGTCCCGTCAAACTACCCATCCGATAAAATACACCGTCCTCACCAAGTGTGACCAGCACCAAAAATGGACCCATCTCTGCCAGCTGTGCACTGCCCTGCGCGTAATTGGCGGTTCCGGTAAACAAAACCATCTCTTCCCGTGATAGCCTCAAAACCTCACAGTGGGGAATCAGCGACCGAATCAGCTCAATCCCACTCTCTGCATCATCCCAGAGCGCGGGTTTAAAACGAGGTGCAAAACTGAGCAGCGCACCGCTGCGCCGCGCCCGCTCAACCGCCTCAAGGGTAGCACTGCGGGTGGGTTCGCAGGTCATACTGACCGAACCAAAATGCAGAATCTTTGCCTGCTCAATCATTCCATCCGGCAGATCGCTGACCGACAACTGAATGTCCGCGGCTGAATGCCGTAAAATCGTATAGTCCCGCTTTCCCTCTTCATCGAAAGTGACCATTGCAATTGATGTCGGAGCTGTGGGATCGACCGACACGGCACTATCATCCACACCATTCTGCTGCAAAACCTCGCGCAGCCCCTGCCCCAGCTGGTCGCTGCCAATCCGGCCAATAAACGCTGTCTTTGCGCCGAGACGGGAAGCGGCGACGGCGATATTGGCAGGCGAACCGCCCG
>DCTE01000197.1:3735-4037 GCA_002329405.1 Ruminococcaceae bacterium UBA1448
CGTCATATCGACCATAATTTCTCCAATGGATACAAGATCATATTTTTTATCCAGCATTGTCCTCTTCCTTTCACGGCAGATTTTGATTCTACTAAAGGATCCTATATTCATTTTAGCATATTGAGTGGCCGTATGCAATACATCATCACTCGCTGAATCATCGACCCGATGGCTCTTTTTCGTTTTCCAGCAGATAGCCCAGCATCTTTTCCGGTGCATTCAAAAACGCCTTTGTCAGCTGAAAATGTTCTGTTTGACAATAGTCGACCTTTTCGATCTTCTGGCTGGAAAGCTGATAAACT
>DCTE01000137.1:0-17568 GCA_002329405.1 Ruminococcaceae bacterium UBA1448
TTCTCTCAACTGGTCAATCGAAATCGCCATATCTTCCCAAAGCCGCCTGGGATATCCGCCATTCGCCCAGAACAGCGAGGTGTAAACCTGACCGCAGCGGGCGTCCATGACCGGACAGATGGTGTAAGAAAGCCCGGAAAAGTTGCAGGCGAGTGCTTCCAGCGTCGATACGCCAACACATCCTTTGCCGCTTCCCTGTGCCAGCCCCTTGACCGCGCCGATACCAATACGCAGGCCGGTAAAGGAACCCGGACCGATACTGACAGCAAATCCGTNNGCTTTTCAGCAGCGCTTCCATTGCCGGAAGAATTGTTTGGGAATGGGTCAGCCCGGCTGTAACGGAAATCTCCCCAAATACCTTTCCTTCGGACACGACCGCAGCAGACGCAGTCTTCGCCGAGGTTTCCAGACAGATGAGCTTCATCCCTTTTTCCCTTCCTTCTCTCCGGCGGGATCGTTTCCGATCAGGATGGTCCGTTCATTCTCCCCGTCAGCAGTTATTCGGACATAGATTGTCCCATCCGGCAGAGCACCGGCAATGTTTTCGCTCCATTCGACCGCCAATATCCCGCCTGACTCAAGATAATCAAAAAAANNCCGCCGTAATCATTGACCAGCGCAAAGGTCGGACTGGAGACTTCGGCATCCGGTGCCAAAGTACGCGCCATTCCGCGGGTAAATGCGGTTTTCCCGGCTCCCAGCCCGCCGGTAAAGGCTACTACGTCGCCGGGATGGAGCATACGGGCAAATTTTTCACCGATCGCTTCAGTCTCAGCTTCCGAATGGGAAACGAATTTCATCATAAGACCAATCTATCCTTTTGCATTAGAAAATACACCTTTATTATACGATATTCCGCTGAATATTGCAAGAGTGTATACCGATTTGTTTGACAGAGTTTTCTTGCGCTGGTCTGTCAGCAGGTGTTGAGGAATCTTCTTGAGAATGATTTATATAAAACGCCTAAATACAGTAAGTTATAATTGTATCATTCATATATTTAAATGAGACATATAATCTGTTATAATTTTATTATCAGGGAGGTGGATGGATATGAAACGAAGATTGATTCCTTTCTGCATCGGACTGCTTCTGCTGCTTTTGTCCGGCTGCGAACCTGCTGAAAAAACCGTGCATGATCCGATCGTCACATATCCCGGATACAACAGCCTTGCAGAACTGTGCGATACATCCCCGGTGATCGTCCATGGAACTGTCCGTGATATCGGAAAAACCTGGCTGTATGATGCAGACCGTACCGACGGTCGGGAACCGATGCACGCCTATACTCCTTATGAACTTGACGTCATCGAGTTTTACAAGGGCGATACCGGCGAAAGCAGCTATACCTGGCTGCGGTCCGGCGGTGAAACCAGAACGGATATCTACAAAACCGTTGAACCGGAATTTGAGCCGGGCGCCGAAGTGGTCTTTTTCTGCAACGAGTACGGGTGCGCCAACCCCTATTACGGTATTTATGAGGTCGTGGATGGGACCGTCCAGGTTTATGCAGATTGGTTCCCAGAGGTTGAGCCGATAGAAGAAGACAGCTGGTACGGTAAAATGGAACTTGCCGATTTCCGGGAAGCAATACTGGATACGGTGGCTAATGAATAAAAGACAAACCGCACACTTGACCACAGCGTCGGTGTGCGGTTATTGATTGTTACTTTTTATCCGGTTTTTCGAGAATGACGAAAGATACCAGCGTTTCTTTATGCAGATAATTTTCGAGTTTCGGGTCAACATCCACCGTCTGGGTATTCATCTGGGAAACGACCCATCCGTCCTCCAACAGTTTGTTGATTCGGACAAGATACTGATTGTCGTTGATATCATTCTGCTCTGTAAAATCACGGCTGTTGCTGATGTAAACAATCTTTTGCACTGTTTTACCCCCTTTACCCATCTATTTACCATAACCTGCTGCAAATGGGCCATCTGTTGTTTTCATGGTACCATAAAAATGCCAAAAGTTCAATACACCGGGATATAAAATACATAAGGCGCCGGTTCAACACCGACGCCTTTCTGATTTGGAGCAGATGACGGGAATCGAACCCGCNNTCCAGCTTGGGAAGCTGGCGTTCTGCCATTGAACTACATCTGCACAGTGACATCATTATACATCCCCTTTTCCGATTTGTCAAGAGGTGATGGATAATTTTTTCAGCAAGAACGGCCGTGGCGGCACCCCAACTTTTACCACCACAGCCATTCCGCTTCATTTTCAATTATTCGGCTGCAAATGCAGTATCAATCGCCGCCTGATCGCCCGAATAGATCGCGTCGATCTGCTCGGTCGTATAACCATAGGCTGCGCGATATTCTTCTTCGGTCATACCGGCATCGGCCAGTGTTTCCTCTGTCAGCCGGCTGTTTACGACAGATTCAAAATCCTCCCGGCTGATCGAAAACTGCTCGACAAAAGCCGCGATATTCTCGTCTTCCTGCGAAGCCAGTCCATCCGCCCAGGTGTTGTACTCCTCCGAACCTACCTGCATAATAAAATGCAGCGGAATCGAATGATAGCTGGAGGTATGCACACTGCACGCTTCTTCTCCGGTCGGCGCGGTAATCTCATCCTGTTCGACCCAGGGCGCTTCTTCATTCGGAACGTCCGACAGCTCATCGGGAACACTGACGTTACCCGATTCATCAATCGTAANNGTAACACCTTCCGAATTGACGCTGCTGGGCGTCTTGCTTTCGGATGAACTGTCCGTATTCCCGCCACAGGAAGCAAGCATCAGCAGCGCAGTCATGCAGGCCGCCGTTGCAATCGCCAGGCGTTTCAACTTCTTGTTGTTCATGGGTTAAGACCCCTTTCTCTTGCTGTTTTGCAAAATTTCCCCTGTCCGATAAGAACAGCACCGAACATCAATTTGTTCAGTTCAATTATAATAACACCGATTGAACGCAAAAAGCTGCATTTTTCCGCTAATGTTTACATAATTTTAACAGTTCTGTGTTTTACGACCTGTCCTGCTCTCTGGGCAATGATAAAAAAATTGAATAATCCTGTTGTCTTTTTCAACGGATGTCTGCAATTGTTCCCAGATTATTGAACAGTTTTGAAAGATAAATCTGTAACTTTTTTGCAAAATTGTAGACAAATCAGATAAAAAGATGTATACTTATCTCATTATATATTGCTATTGCAGGCTGTTTACGCCTGTCCACCCGTTTTGAAAGGAATGGTCTGTTTCATGGAAATCAAAGAAGTCGCTTCCCTCGCCGGGAAGCTGCGTGAAAATGTCTCAAAAGTCATCATCGGCAAGGATGATGTCATCAACAAGGTTACCCTCTGCCTTTTCTGCGGCGGCCATATCCTGCTGGAAGACATCCCAGGCACAGGCAAAACAACGATGGCAAAGGCGTTTGCCCGGTCGCTCTCCTGCGGATTTGCCCGCATCCAGTTCACCCCCGACCTGCTGCCGAGCGAACTGACCGGCATCAACTACTACAACCAGCAGGAAGGCTCCTTTACCTTCAAGCCCGGCAGCATCTTCACCAACATCCTGCTTGGCGACGAGATCAACCGTGCAACCCCGCGTACCCAGTCGGCACTGCTGGAATGTATGGAAGAGGGCCAGGTCTCTGTTGACGGCAAAACCTATCCCCTCGACAAACCCTTCCTGGTCATTGCGACCCAGAACCCCGTAGAAATTCAGGGTACCTTCCCGTTGCCGGAAGCACAGCTGGACCGGTTCTTCATGCGGCTGTCGATGGGGTATCCCGACCATGACGCGGAAAAACAGATGCTCTCCGGCGTCGCTATCACCCATCCGGTCGATTCGGTCGTTCCGGTTGCTTCGGGTGAAGATATCCTCGCTGCCCAGGCCGCTGTCCGGCAGGTCAAAGTCAGCGACGCGGTTCGGGATTACATCGTTGCCATCGCCGATGCAACCAGACGCTCCGACCGAATCAAGCTGGGCCTTTCTCCCCGCGGCAGCATCGCACTGATGCGTGCGGCACAGGCGATGGCGGCTGTCAACGGGCGGGACTATGTCCTGCCGGATGACGTCAAGGCCATCGCGCCCGATGTCATCTGCCATCGGATGATCTGCAAGGGGTTCTCAGCCTCCCAGTCGGCTGCTGCGCCGATGGAAGTGCTGTCGGTCATCCTCGGCCAGCTGCCGGTCCCCAAGGAATAACAGGAAGGGACGGATATGGAATTTGTAGCAATCGCAGCTGTACTCGTGGGGTTGTTCCTGCTCCAGAACCAGCTGTACAAACAATACGCCTTTAAAAACGTCCATTACAGCTGTACCTTAAGCTGCAATGAATGTTACGAAGGGGACGAGATCGAGCTGATCGAGGAGATCGTCAACCGTAAATGGCTGCCGCTCCCCTGGCTCAAGGCGGAAATTACCACCTCCCTCTGGCTGTCCTTTGCCGGGGCACAGTCGGGAGTGACCGGCGAAACACGGTTCGTGCCCAGCTTTTTCTCGGTCAAAGGTTATTCCCGGGTGACCAGGCGCTGGAAGGTCAAATGCCTGAAACGGGGCGAGTTTTCGATTGAACAGGTCATTCTGATCACAACCGACCTGCTCGGATATTCCAACCTTTCGATGCCGGGCGATGCGTCGGCACGGATTCTTGTCCTCCCCCGTGCAATCGAGGGCAGTGAAATCAGCGTCCGTCCGCGATATATGAACGGCGATGTTATGGTCCGGCGGCAGCTGCTGGACGACCCGTTTTACATCAGCGGCGTCCGCCAGTATACCGGACATGAACCGATGAGCCGCATCCACTGGCCGGCTACCGCTGTCATGCAGCAGCTGATGGTTTACAACAATGACTATACCTCCCGGCAGAGCGTGACCATCATCCTGAACATGCAGTCCCACGCCTCCGAACATATGGAGGTCGTCGACGCTGACCGGATGGAAAACGCGATCCGTGTCTGCGCCGGGCTGTTTAAAACCGCCCTGACCGGCATGCCGACCCGCTTTATCGCAAATGCTCCCGTCTCCGGCGGCGACAGCCGTACACCGGTCGCGACCGGCGAATACTGGGGCAGTGAATATGAACTGGGGCTGCTGGAACTGCTGGCGCAGTTGCAGCTGCATTCGACCGAAGACTTTGGCAACTACCTTGCCGGTATGTCGGCAGGTATTCTGTCAACCGATATTGTAATCGTCAGCTGCTATCTGTCGGAAGCGATGCTCTGGTTTGCTGCGGGCAGGCAGCACAGCGGCGTACATGTCCGCTTTTTCATCCTCGGACCGATTCCCGAAGAACTGGATTATTCCGGGTTTGACGTCGTGCCCTGTATCATCGACGAAACAATCGGCCGGCGGACGCTGATGCAGGATGAGGCAGAAATGCAGCGCCGGGGACTGGATACCGAAAAGGAGGCGGCAGTCTGATGAACCGCAATAACGAAAAGTCTGCGGGCAGCAGCCCGTCCGCCAAAACAATGTCGGCTGTCCGTTGGAAAAAGCTCTTTTACCGGCTCTCAATGGCAGGTATCCCGCTGATCATGCTGCCGGTCGTCTACTTCGGATGCTCGGTCGTGTTCAGCAATGGGATTAACTGGACCGACCCGGACGGCTGGATGCTCGCCCGTTACTGGGGACAGAATTTTCTGGGCGGGCTGTTCTGCTAGGGGCTGACGCTGGTGGCTGACTGGCTGCGCAACCGGGATATTGACGATGCGCGGCTGGCACTGGCGGCAAATGTCATGATGGCTGTAGGACTTATCGCTGAACTGGCGGCCTTTGCAGTCATCAACTTTGCATTCACTGCTCCATTCTGGATCTCGCTTGCCGCGATCGTCCCGACTTATATCCTCGTCTGGCGCAAGGCCGGAATGGAATATCAGGCGGTTATTGACAAAAAGATGGTTATNNACGAATCCATCGTTGCAGTCATCCTTTTCTGGGCAATCAGGGTGAGTTACAGCCGGATGGTACTGGTTTGGGGACTGTTTTACCTGATCAGCTGCTATGCCCTTTGTCAGAATCAGTCGAACATCGACTTTATGATGGCCAGACGCAAACACCGGCTGGAACATCTGCCCGACCGGGTCAGGGGCCGCAGTTTAAAGCTGACGTTGGTTGTAATTGGCATAGGCCTGATTTGCGTGCTGTTGGCACCTCAATTGGGATGGCTGCTGGAACAGCTGCTCAACGGGCTAAAATATCTGCTCAGCTTGATCGTCCGGCTGGTTGCCTGGCTGATTCCAGATTCTGAACCTTCTGAAACGGTGGAAGAAACCGTCACCCAGGGCAGCGGCGATATGGGCGGTTTTGGCGGCGGTGAGGAAGGCAGCCCCTGGTGGGATTACATCATGTGGCCTGCGATGATCGCACTGATCTGCTGGCTGATCTACACCTACCGGGATCATATTATGCGTTCGCTGATCACCTTCTGGCGGACACTGCGCTCCAGGATCAAAGGCGCCCTTTTCTCGGTGCCTGGACGTGCCGGGCTGATGGCCGACGCTGAAGGCGAATATGAGGACGAGGTTGTCGAACTGGAAGCGTCTGAACTGGATGAACAGGACAATACCGAAAAATTCCGGCTGCGAAAATGGAAAAAAGCGGTCCGGCTCTGGCGGGCCGAAAACGATTCCCCCGAAAAATACCGCAGCGGCTACCGGCTGGCCCTCGACTGGCTCAGCTGGAAAAAAGTCCCGGTTTCCCCCAGCGATACCCCGCTCGAACTGCTCGAAAAAGCCCGAAAGGTTTTACCTGCGTCTGACTGGGAAAAGGTTACCGAATGGTACAACCTCATCCGATACGGCGAACCCAACCCCTTCCCCGCACAGTCGCTGCCCGTCATTGACCGGGCACTCGCCGGAATGGAGGCGGCTGGCAGACGGTAACAGCTAAAATTTACTGACATTGTATAATATTTAGGAGTTTCAAATGATTCGACAAATCATTCCCCTGCGGCAGCGGCCTGATCTGAAACAACCGCTTGCCGCGTGGTTTCATCAGAAATGGGGCATCCCCGAACAGGCTTATCTCGAAAGTATGGCTGAATGCCTCACGGAAAACAGTCAGCCCGTACCGCAGTGGTATGCTGTGATGGAAAACGACGCCATCATCGCAGGCGCAGGTGTGATCGAAAACGACTTCCACGACCGAAAGGACCTGACGCCCAATGTCTGTGCCGTATATGTCGAAAAGGATTTCCGAAATCAGGGAATCGCCGGAAAAATGCTGGACTTTATCTGCAAGGATATGAAGGCAATGGGAATTGATACCCTTTACCTGCTGACCGATCATACCGCCTTTTATGAACGATATGGCTGGAACTTCCTCTGCATGGCGCAGGGAGACGGAGAAGAGGCACTTTCCCGAATGTATTTCCACAAACAGGACTGAAACTTTGAACCATTATCAAAAACCGCCCGGAATCAGGAAATCATCTCCTGGTTCCGAGCGGTTTTGTCTTGCGTATTATCCAGCCTGCGCAATCAGGCAGTTTCTGCCTGTGTTTCGTTTCCACTGCCAAAGCAGAAGCGGTTGAGCGCAGGCGAGACCAGCTTCTGAATCGGTTTGACCAGCAGTCCAACGCAGACCGCCGCGAATACCGTACCGATACCAACCCCTTCAATCCCATGCAGGAACACCAGCGAAAGAACCAGCGCCAGAATAACAGTCGAACAGTCAACGACAACTTTGACCCGTGCAAACGGTTTTCCAAGCTGCTCAGAGATTGCCAGCGTCATGCCTTCCATCGGCATGTTGACCAGCTTCGCGTTCATGTAAATGGAGACACCAAAAGCGATCAATACCATGCTGACCGCCATAAAGAGCAGGCGGAGCGGGAAGCTGGTCAGATAGCTGCTGGCATTGGTCAGCATGTTGGTAAAATTGGCAAAATAACCGAAAATGACCGAAAAAACCACCTGTGTCAGGTCGATCAGCGGAAACCGGCGCCGCTTAATCAGAATCTGCACCAGAACATAGCAGGAAAAAATGATGATGACCGCATTGCCCAGACTCAGGTTGATTCCAAATGAATTTGCCACCAGAGAAATCTCATTCGGCAGCGAATTGACCGGCGATACCCCAAGGTTGGATTTGAGTGAAAGCGACACGCCAAAAGCCATAATAAAAAGACCAACTACATACACCAAAACCCGTCTCAACAAACCCTTTACATCCATACGATTCTTTGCGTCTCCTTTTCTTTTACTTTTTTTGGCCTGACCAAGCAGCTGGCCACTTTACACAAAAAGAAAAATCTCCACCCAAAATGGAGATTTTCCTGCACAAATGTGCCAACTTTTGGAATTCAGTTTAATGCTATTATACAACGTACAAAAGCAAAAATCAATAGTATGTTGTAATTTTGGTGATTTATCCTTTTGTAATGCCAGATTATTTTAATTTTTTTTGGCATTCTACACAATGATGCAGCTTTAGAAAGGAGTTGTGCGCTTACGCGCGCCCAGGGCTACCGCCCTGGACCTGTTTTCCCCATAAAAGAACTGAATTCCATTTTTCAATCACTTTTCTTCCGGCAGACGGTAACTAACGAACGCAAATTCCCTTGAATCCGGGCTCCAGGAGTTGACGTTGATGGTCCCCTGTCCGCCAAACAGCCGGGCAACTGTACGAATATTGCTCCCGTCTGCATCCATGATCCGCAGCTCAACATTTTTATGCGGCAGATGCTCCCCCGGCTCCAGGTCACCCTTCCGGTAACAGATGTACGCAACCTTTTTCCCGTCCGGCGACAGATGGGCAAACCAGCTGTTCCACCCGGTATCAAATGTCATCTGGGTCTGTTCCGACCCATCCGCCTTCATCCGCCACAGCTGCATCAACCCGCTGCGTACCGAATTAAACCAGATGTACGCTCCGTCGGGAGAATACTCCGGGCCGTCATTCAGGCCCGGCGCATCGGTCAGCCGGGTTTCCTCCCCGCCCTCAACCGGAATCGTATAGATATCCGCTCCGTCCCCCTCCGGCCGGAAGGCGCAGTAGGCAAGGCGGCTGCCGTCCGGCGACCAGCCATGCAGATAACTCGGCCCTTTTTCGGTCACCAGCCGCGGCTCACCGCCGGTGATGGGCAGAATATAAATTTTCGAAATCCAGCTCTCCTCCGAATGGCTGATCGCAATCTGCCGCCCATCGGGAGACAGGACATGGTCATTGTTGCAATTCCTGGCAAAGCCGGTATCAATCTCCACGTCATATCCGCCGGCAAGATCGTACCGGAAGATCTTTCCACCGCTGTTGTAATACAGGCTCCGCCCATCCCTGCTCCAGTTGGGTGCTTCGATCAGATGGTCATACCGGCGCAGTACCCGCCGTTCACCCGTCTGGATATCGTATACCTCAAGAAGAGAAATATCCCGTTCCCGTCCGTCAGGGGTATATTCTGCCATAAAATTCACACTCCTTTTCTGATGACGCTGTTACATTTTTATGATACCCTGTTTTTTGTAAGATTGCAACATATTTTTTGAAATTTTAGGCAATCTTTTATTGTATTACGCAATGGTTGCGCCAACACAGCGGATATGCTAAAATAAAATGAATCAAACCAATGGGAGGAACAATGATGCGAACAATCCGAAATGAAACACCCGCAGATTACCGTGCAGTCGAAGAACTGACCCGGCGGGCCTTCTGGAATGTCAATATGCCGGGATGCGATGAGCACTATCTGGTGCATATCATGCGGTCACATCCCGACTTTATCCCCGAACTTGATTTTGTCATGGAGGAAGATGGCAAGATCGTCGGCAATGTCATCTACACCCGCGCGACATTAACCGGGCTAAGCGGCAGGACGAAAAATATCCTCACCTTCGGGCCGCTGAGCGTACTGCCGGAATATCAGCGCAAAGGATGCGGAAAAGCACTGCTCGAACACTCTTTTGAAAAAGCGGTGGAGATGGGATTTGACACCATCGTCATCTTCGGCAACCCGGAAAATTATTACAGCCGCGGATTCAAAAACGGCAGCCGGTTTTCTGTCAACCTGAACGATTCCAACAGCTATCCGGTCGCCCTGCTGGTCAAAGAACTGGTTCCCGGTGCCCTGGATGGCGAAAAGTGGATGTATCGGGAAAGCCCGCTCTTTGAGCCGCCTTTCTTCCAGCCGGACTCGGAAGAGGCAAAGGATTTTGAAAATACCTTCCCTCCCCTTTCAAAGGAATACCGGCCCAGTCAGGAATTGTTCTATATCTACAGCCACGGACGCATTACCCTGTCGGAATAAACAGATGCAGGCGATGGGCTGTCCTCCAATTTTCTACAAAAATGCGCAGAATCCTGCTATGATTTTTGTTGACAGGGATGGCCCCGCTATGCTACAATTTTCACATCAAGTAGTTATTTTCTGTGCCCGTACACATTGGAGGTCTGTCATCATGAAATTCCGTAATCCTATCGTCCCCGGCTATAACCCCGACCCTTCCATCTGCCGCAAAGGGGATACCTTTTATCTGGTCAACTCGTCGTTTGAATTTTTCCCCGGCGTACCCATCCGGGAAAGCAAAAACCTGATCAACTGGACCCAAACCGGCTACGTCCTCGACCGGGAAAGCCAGCTGCCGCTGACCGGCTGCAACCCCTCCGGCGGAATCTTTGCACCAACCATCCGCTATCATGACGGGATGTTCTATATGATCACCACCAACGTCAGCCGAATGTGGGCAGGCGGCAGAGCAGGCAACTTTATTGTCCATTCTGAGTCCCCAAAAGGCCCCTGGTCGGAACCCGCCTGGATTGACCAGATGGGCATCGACCCGTCCATCTTTTTCGACGACGATGGCTCCTGCTGGTATACCGGCACCGGATACNNGTATTGTCTTCTTCCAGCTCGACCCGATAACCGGCGAAATCCTCTCTGATAAAAAGATTATCTCCTTGGGCTCCGGCGGAAAATGCCCCGAAGGCCCGCATATGTACAAAAAGGATGGCTGGTATTATCTGATGCTGGCAGAGGGCGGAACTGAATTCGGCCATATGGAAACCATCGCCCGCAGCCGCAACATCGACGGGCCGTTTGAATTCAATCCCGCAGGCCCGCTGATGACCGCACGCAACACCAACGGCCACCCCATCCAGTGCACCGGACATGCCGACCTCGTCGACGATATCAACGGCAACTGGTGGGTCGTCTCGCTGGGCACCCGTCCGATCGGAACGATGACCCATCACCTTGGGAGAGAGACCTTCCTTGCCCGCATTGACTGGGTAGATGGCTGGCCGGTTATGCGGGACGGCGGACTGATGCAGCTGGAACCGGATGAAGATCTGCCCGCCGCAGAAACGGTACAGCCGGTATGCGACGACATCCACTGCGATTTCACCAAAATGGACAGGCTTCCAGCCGTATTCAGCTGGCTGCGCAACCCGGTTATGGACAACTACAATCTGACCGGCAGCGGGCTGCTGCTCAGCGGCACCGCCGAACGCCTTTCCACCCCCAACACTACCCCGACTTTTACAGGCATCCGTCAGACCCAATTTGCAACCTGTTCGACCGCTGTCCTGTCGGCTGATCTGCCGGAAGGCTGCTCGGCAGGTATCACCGCTTATGGTATCCATACCCACCACTATGACCTGCTGGTCACCCGGCGGTATGGAAAGCTGTATGCACAGCTGCGCAAACACCTGTATGATATCGAGATGGTCACATCCGAAATCCCGCTTGCTGACGATGTCAAAGACATTACCCTGAAAATCACCTCCGACCGGGATTTCTACTATTTTGCAGTTGATACCGGCGCGGGTTTTGTTAACCTCGGCAGCGCCATGACCATCGGGCTGGCGACCGAAGTAACCGAGATGATGACCTTCACCGGTACGTTTATCGGGTTGTTCGCTGAAAACGGGTTGGCCCGGTTTACCGCATTTGACTATACGGCAAAATGGGAAGGCGCACCGGAAAGACGCCATTGATATACAAGTAATCGTTTGAAAAGAAAACAGTCTCTCTGCCAGAAAATACGGCAAAGAGACTGTTTCTTTTTATTCAGCGCATCAGCCAGACTGTCCTTGCATCAAAGCTGGTGATCCCTTCCAGCTCAGAGCGGGAGACCGCAATCGAAACCAGCCAACCTTCCCCGCCTCCTGTACTTTGCTGTGAGCAGGAAATCCCGATCGACAGGGTATCTTCCCTGCGGCGAAGATAGGCCATCCCCGGCAGGGATTCTTCCGTCCCGTCAATCGCGTATACCAAAAGCAGCGCATTGTCTTCAAAAAACGCCTGGTCATATTCCTGCGCTGCTTCCGAGAAAGATACCAGCCCCGGCTCTGTCTGATCAAAAGACAGTTCTGTCTCCATCTCCCGGAAAAATGTATCCAGCTCCTCCACGCTTTCCAGCCGGACGACCGGCAAAAAACGAATGGCACTAACAGCGGGACTGCCTGTATTTTCCGGGTCCATTCCAAACATCTGGAAAAAGGCTTCATCCGAAAATCCGACCGGGCTGAGCTGCCAGCTGTAACTGCAATCGGTGACAACAGGGTTATCCTGATGCTGCCGGATATATTCTTCCACATCGCCGGTACGGATGTCGATGTATTCATCAGTACCGTCTTTTGCGCTCAGGTAGATATACATGGGTTCGCTCTCCGGGCCTGCCCCGCCGATTGAAAGGGTAAACATTTCGTCAATCGGATAAAGACGGATATACAACCCCGAACCGGTCTCGATACAGTTGTACTGCTCAAAATCCGCCCAGCTGAGTGCTTCTCCCTTACCGGAAAGTGCTGTCACGTCCGAAAGCTGCAAAGCCGGTTTGGGCTGCTCAGACGTTTCCGACTCCGCCTGCCCCTCTTCCATTTCACTGTCAAAGCAGGCACGGATAACCACGATATACTCCGCCTGCTCCAGCCGCTCCGGTTCGCGGGTCAGCGACTCACAGTCAAATACCTGCACGCCGTTCCCCATATCAAAGGCCAGTGCAGCAAGAATCTGTTCGGTGTCAGGCTGTACCGCGATTTTTTCGCCCTCTTCAAAAGAGGTAAACGACCAGCCGGCTACCTGTTTCCCTTCCGGCAGCTGGAAACTGGTCAACAGCGAACCGCCATACTGTCCGGTGTCGATCTGGATACTGACGCTGCCATTCTCCCGATCAAAACCGGCTATGATTTCCAGCTGTTCCAGATAACGGGTAAAGGGCACAGGGGAACTTTGGACACATTCCCCATCCGACCACTGCTCAGCGTAAATCCTGCCGCTGCCGGTCTGCCGGCCGATATCAACCGCAAAGTCCGCGTTCCAGCTCCAGCTGCCGTCCTCTACCCCTAAAAGCCGAATGGTGTCCTGTGCAGGCCGGGGATTGGTCAGCAGACACGCCCCCATAATGGCCACAAATACAACAGCAGTCACGATCCCCAAGACTTTCGGCCTTTTCCATCGGGACAGGTTGCGGATTCTGCCCCCGGTGTCCCCTTCGCCAAATGCCAACGGCCCGCCGCAGAAGTGACGGCGGCTGGACAGTCTCAGCAGCGATACCGAATAATCCGCACGAATGCCCTCTCCCAGTTTGCCGACTACCGCTTCGTCACAGCTCATCTCCATGTCCCGCCCGGACAGCACAAATGCCAGCCATACCAGCGGATTGAACCAGTGGATACTGAGTGCGATATAGGCCAGCAGACGGGTCAGATGATCCAGCCGCCGGATATGGCACTGCTCATGCAGGAGCATATATTGCAGCTCCCCGTCGGACAGATCAGAGAAAAAACCGGACGGCAGATAAATTTTCGGAAACAGTATTCCCCATACAAACGGAGATGGAATATCGTCCGACAGCCGGATATTGCGCCCGGCCGGGACCGACGCCGCCAGCTTTTTCCGCAGACGCAGGGCAGATATTCCGGCATAGCCCAGCATCCCGGCAGTTCCCGCCAGCCAGATCATCCCAAGCACTGGAAAAACTGTCCTGTACACCGTTTCCGGCTGGCTGCCCCCGTCCGGAGCGGTCACGGTATAATATTCCCCTTCACCTGAATCAACTGGCTGGCGCCCGGCTTCTATCGCTGCGTCATAGCCGTCGTTGTTCTGGTGAAAGATGCGGATATCGCCGGTATCATCATCCGCCCAGTCGGACAGCATCTTTCCTTCGCTGACCGGCTGCGGAATCAATGAAACGGGAGATACGGCCGCTATCGGACAAAACAGCCGGAACAGCACCACTGACCAAAGAAGATACGAAATCCATTTCGGTGCCCGTTTCAGCAGCAGCCGCGCCAGGCAAACCAGCAGGATCACAATACTGCCGGTTAAGCTCATCTGTACAACCGCTGCAAAAAAATCTCTCAAACCTGCCATCAGGTCCATCTCGTCACCCCCGCATCTCTTTAATCAGCTGTTCCAGCTGGTCGATCTCCCGTTCGGACAGTTTTTTTCTGCTGCTGAATGCCGCAACAAAGGCCGGCAGTGACCCGCCGAAGGTCTCGTCGACAAACTGCTCGCTCTGCGCGGCATAAAACGCATCCCTGGAAATACAGGCGGTCACAATACCATCCTGATTCTGAAAAATCCCGCGGTCACACAGCCGTTTGAGGACAGTATAGGTCGTGGATTTTTTCCAGCTCAGCGTATCCTGCGCAAGTCTGACCAGCTGGCTGGAAGAGACCGGCTCATTCTGCCAGATCATATCTGCAAACTTCGCTTCAATCACACCCAGTTTTATATCACCCATCTGCGAACACCTCCAAAAGTATTCTACACCCTGTAGACCTGTTTTTAGTCTACAACATGTAGACCATTTTGTCAAGACCTTCCAACAAACAAAAAAGGCGTGCCGCAGCACGCCTCAAACTGTCGAGAAAATCGTCCACTAGTCCTCTCTGTCCGCCATTGCCCTGTTATCACATGGGCAATGGCTAGGTTTTGGGGGTGGTTGCGCGCTTACGCGCGCCCAGGGCTACCGCCCTGGACCTATTTTTCCCTTAAAATAACAGATTTTCTAATTTTATGAACGATTGTCAGACACAAAAATAATTTATCGGTCATGTTCCATCATAAACGGGAGCATCGGCTGTCCTTTCCTGAACTGGGCCGGCGTGACCCCGTACAGCTTCCGGCACCAGTCGGTCATCGAACGCGCTGACGGAAAACCCGCCTGCAATGCGCTGTCCCCCACCGACGCGCCAAACTCGGTCATATAGGCAAGCGCGTACCGCAGCCGCACCTGCGCCAGATACTGACCAAAACTTATCCCAACATATTTGCGGAAGTAGCGGCAAAAGTAGTTTTCCTGCAAACCGACATGTGCGGCCAGTTGGGAAAGCGGCAGATCTTCCTTAAAATGCTGCTCAATATACGACAGAGCCTGCCGGGCCAGGTAGTCATCCTTCTGCGCCGTCCGGCTGCCTTCTTCCTTTTCCGCCAGACAGCCCTCCAACAATAGCCAGACCAGTTTCCAGAGCAGCGCGTTGGTCAGTGCCTGGCTGTATGGCCGGGCCTGCTGTTTGCACTGATATATCTCGTTCAGCACCCCAATGATCTGATGCCGGATATCTCCCTGCGGCGGAATGACCAGCCGGCTGTGTTCAAAATCCGGGCAGGCAGTTTTCAGCATCTCGATCGACAGCAGAACAACCAGCCCCTTGGACTGCCCGGCATCGCGGGCACGGGTGGTATGCACAACATCGCTGTTGATCAGCGATACATCCCCTTCTTCCACCTGGCGGCTGACCCCGCTTTCGATCACAATCAGCGGGTTTTGCAGCACCAGCGCAATCTCAACCGCACTGTGCCAGTGGGGGCGGGTACTGCTCCGGCTTCCCGGCAGGTCATAGCAGACCACCATCGCCAGATCTCCCGCGCCAGGTTCGGAATACTGGACCTGTTCATAATAGATTTCCTGCGCCAACTGCATTCCCCCCTTTTTTCTAATGGCTGTGCCGGGCCTCCGATACAGAAACTTCCCCTGTTTATTCCCTTGATTCGTCCAGATAACTCGCCTGCAAATCCGCCAGATGCAAAAGCAGTGCGAGCGGTACCTTCTCAAAGGCCGCAGAAACGCTGTTGTCCCCAGGCTTGGAATCAAATCCACCCATATGAAACCGAATGGCGATTGCCTCTTCCAGTGACAGCCGGACAAACCGCTCAATGATGAATACACTCTTTTCCCCATGTCCATAGGGAATCTGCTCATCAACCGTATAGTACGGTTTTTGCACCCAGACGCCGTTTTCCTTGACGTTGCGGGTATCTTCCCGGTAAAAGTTGACCTTGCACAGGTCATGCAGCAGACCGGCAACCGCGATCGTCTCCTCCGAATAGGGGCACTGGTCACCAAACTCCGATGTACAGAGCTTCTCCAGCCGCTGATATACATGGACACTGTGCTGCATCAGCCCGCCGGCGCAGGCGAGGTGATACCGTGTGGAAGCCGGTGCTGTGAAAAAATCCGCCTTTTCCATCCATTCAAGCAGCCGGTCTGCTCCCCGGCGGGTAATCTTCTGCTGATACAGCGCGATAAACTCCTCTTTGCTGATCATTGCCGTCTCCTTTCCAGCCGAAAACAGGTTATTCGCTCAGTGCGTAGGCTTTCATCAGCCCGTACATCTCCCGCAGCGAATCAATGTGCGTCCGTTCATAGCCATGCGACGCCAGACAACCATGTCCGATCGCCGCGTGCCGGACATCATACCCGGCCTGCAATGCAGGGTCACAATCGGTCCCGTAACCGGGCGTAAAGACATCCACCTCATACTGAATACCTGCCCGCTCAGCCGCGTCAATCAGTTCGCGGGTCAGCTCAAGATGATACGGGAAACGGGAATCCTTGGCAAAAATGGTTGCTTTATGTTCATCAGAAGTCTGTTCCGGACCGACCGGCGCGATATCCAGCGCGATCAGATCCTCGGTCTGGGGCGGAATCCAGCTGCCGCCGTGCAGAATCTCCTCATAGAAGGTGAAATAGGCGGTGATGTTGCGGGAAGGGGTGATCTTATTCTCCG
Organism: Ruminococcaceae bacterium UBA1448; assembly: GCA_002329405.1. Classification (GTDB taxonomy): domain Bacteria; phylum Bacillota; class Clostridia; order Oscillospirales; family Ruminococcaceae; genus Faecivivens. The sequence goes on from DCTE01000137.1 coordinate 16,905, forward strand.
ACATATATTTCATCAATGTCAGCAGTACTGCGGAACAGGCCTTGTCATCAATAAACCGGGATTTGATAAATCCGCCAGCCATTGTGAAATGCGGGTCGAGCGCGATCAGGTCGCCGGTACGGATACCGAGCGCGCGGGTATCCGCCGCCGAATGGACATCCTCATCCAGCACGATGCAGATATTCTTGTCATAATCTGCCGCCGCGTTATACACGTCGGCAGGCGTAACATGGACACAGGACTGAATCCGCTGAACAGTCCCCGAGTAGACGCCGCCGCGGGAATGCACCCGGACATTCTCATGCTCGGCTGCACTGGCACGCAGTCCGCCGACCGGCACCACCTTCAGCGTCCCGTTGGGGTAAATATGCCGGACCATCAGCCCGATGTCGTCCAGATGGGAGAGCAGGCAAAGACTATTGCCCTCGCCGCCGAGGTCGCACCAGATACCGCCCTTGCGCAGAGTCTGCGGCTGGTAACCCATCCGTTCCATTTCCGCAGCGACATAATCCTGAATCTCCCGGAACTGGCCGGAGGTCGAGTCGATCGCCAGCAGGTTTTTCAGCTGGGTCAGCATATATTCCTGATCAAACGTTTTCATTATTCTGTCTTCCTTTACTGTAAAATCTATGCGGAATACGCTTATTATCAGTATAACTGAATT
>DCTE01000137.1:17624-17822 GCA_002329405.1 Ruminococcaceae bacterium UBA1448
CTTATCCAGAAGCTCCTGCTGCATCGGCTTATGGTTGCCCAGCATCTCGGTGTGCAGTGCCATCATGGCGACCTCTTCCAATACAACGGCATTGTGCACCGCGTTTTCTGGAGAGCTGCCCCAGGTAAACGGGCCGTGGCTCGCAACCAGCACCGCCGGCATATCATCAGGATTGCATCCTTCAAAGGTCTCCACAAT
>DCTE01000096.1:0-156 GCA_002329405.1 Ruminococcaceae bacterium UBA1448
GTGTCCAGAAACCGCTGGAATACTATCACAACAACCTGACCGGCACCATCATCCTCTGCAAGCAGATGCGGGCCCACAATGTCAAGAAGATCGTCTTCTCCTCTTCTGCAACCGTTTATGGCTCCCCCGCTTCGCTGCCCATCCGGGAAAACTTCC
>DCTE01000096.1:180-1182 GCA_002329405.1 Ruminococcaceae bacterium UBA1448
TGGTCGGTCGCTCTGCTCCGTTACTTCAACCCCATCGGTGCGCATCCCTCGGGACTGATCGGTGAAGAACCCGACGGTATCCCGAACAACCTGCTGCCCTATGTTGCCAGAGTCGCCTGCGGCGAGCTGGAATGCCTGTCGGTCTATGGCAACGATTACGATACCCCCGACGGAACCGGCGTCCGTGACTACATCCATGTCGTCGACCTCGCAAAGGGCCATCTCTGCGCGATCAACTGGGTCAGAAACAACAAGGGTGCTGATGCGTTCAACCTCGGCACCGGTCAGGGCTACTCGGTTCTTCAGATCGTCCAGGCTTTTGAAAAATACAGCGGACGCAAGGTCAACTACAAAATCGCACCTCGTCGTGCTGGTGATATCGCTGCATGCTACGCTGACCCCAGCAAGGCTAAAGAAGTTCTCGGCTGGGAAGCTCATCTCGGCATTGAGGAAATGTGCCGCGATTCCTGGAACTACATCGTCAAGAGCAAAGGTCTTGAATAATTTTCTTTCCATATAATAGCAAAAGGGATACAGTGGGTTTTGACCACTGTATCCCTTTTATTGTTAACTGCTTACCGCTGCAGCCGCAGATATGTTTGCAGCCGCCCGACCAGCAGCCCGCCAACGATTCCGATCACTACACCGGTGACTGCGCCGGATATCAGCAGAACCGGCAGATAAAACCAGACGTTGACCGTCTCAAGCACAATCATCGCAACCGTCAGCTGACCGACGTTGTGCATCACACCGCCGCAGATGCTGACCCCAGCAATATGAAATTTCTCTCCGTGCGACAGCAGCGTCATCACCGCGAAGCTCAGCAAACCGCCGGCCAGGCTGTACAGCATGCTGAACATGCCGCTAAATGTCAGCCCGGTCAGGATAATCCGCACGACCGCAATGACAAACGCGCCGCCGGCTCCCAATGTATACAGGGCAATCAGCACTACCAGATTGCCCAGCCCCAGTTTAATACCCGGTATCCCGAAGTTGAAAGGT
>DCTE01000096.1:1237-5741 GCA_002329405.1 Ruminococcaceae bacterium UBA1448
AACAGCATCGACCTCCCCCTTCTCTCCGCCGCGAATGGTCACGACTACCCGATTGGGCAGACAGATGATGCTTTCACCGTCCCGTGAGATCGCATAATGCCGGACACAGACCCCGTCCGGGCAGGAAGCAGAAATGATCTTTGCCTTTCCGTCCTCAATCACCAGAAGGTTCTCGCCGCCGTTTACTCCGTCGATGCGGACCTCGGTGTCCTCCGACAGCGGCAGCGTCATCACGACTGCGCCATCCACCGCCACTTCAACCGTTCCAGAAGTCACGGCCGGGCGCAGATACAGCACTACCAGCCCGATCAATCCGGCTGCAATGATAACAGCAAACAGGATCAGGTCTCGTTTGCCAAAAGTTCTCTTTTTTTCCAAAGTACGCCTCAGCAGATCAGCCCAGCTGTTCGGTCACGAACCGGCTGGCATTGTTGACGGCGCGCAAGACGGCATTGCAGGTATAGGTCGCACCGGAAATCCCATCGACATGAGAACCACGGCCCGACTGGCTGCTGGACAGCACCGGCAAAAGCCGCCCGTCAAAACGGTCGGGGTACCAGCTCTCGCTGATCTGGGCACCGTAGTATTCAGTCTCATGCTCTTCCAGTACCTCAACACCGATCAGCAGGCTGCCATCGGTGGAAATGGTGCTGCGAAGACGAATCGGCTGTTCGCTGTTGAATCCATACTCCCAGGTGTCGACTGCGTAACCGACCACTGCACCGCTTTCATCGGTGCAGCTCTGTACCATCTCAGCCTGGTATGCCTCTGTATCATATGCGGAAATGTCCATCTCGGTCATCGACGCGATGGACGGAACCGGCTGGCTCTCCTGATAAGGGCCGTATACCGCCGCTGTCACTCCCTCACTCGCCAGAATGACGGCTGCCGACGCGGCAAGCATGATGGCCAGCGAGATCAGCCAGGAAAAACGTTTTTTGGTTTTACTGGTTGCCATAGGAACTCTCCTTTTCACGTTAATCATTGATATATTGATCAAAACCGGAACTGGTCACGACCGTCCCGTCCATATCGACCCACAGTGCTTCAACGCCGTCCATTCCTTCGACCAGCTCCAGCCCATCTTCAACCGGCATTAAAAACAGCATCGTCGAAAGCCCGTCCGCAAACCCGGAATCCTCGGCGATCACCGATACCGCCTGCATGTATTCGGCGGGCATCAGGGTATCCGGGTCGATAATATGGTGGTACTGTTTTCCATCAACGGTATAATACCGCTGGTAGTTGCCGCTGGTTACAACTGAACGGTCAGAAATGCTGACGGTCAGCAGATAATCCTCCGCTGTCCGGTCTGGATTCTCCAGTCCGATGATCCAGTTGTTTCCTTCTTTTCCCTCTTTCCAGCCGACCGTCGAAACGTTGCCGCCAATCGAAAAGGCGGCATTTTCCATCCCGTCTTCAACAATCGTTTTGGTCGCCTGGGCGACTGCGTATCCCTTTGCAATCGCACCAACATCCAGCCGCATCTCCGAATCTTCCAGATAAACCGTCGAAGCCTGCTGGTCGATCACCAGGCTGTCGATATCGGTATGCTCCGCCGCCTGCTGCAGCAGATCAACCGGCGGCAGCTCCGCCTTTTCAGGATGGTTCAGCCCATCTTCCCGGTAGTCGTGCCAGATTTCCAGTACGCTTCCAAAACAGATGTTGACCCTGCCATCGGAAAATTCATAGATCTCCTTGCCGAACAGCAGCAGGTCGATAATCTCCTGATCAACTGTCACCGGAGCGATACCGGCATTGTCGTTGACCGTCTTCAGGTTGTTGATCCCATCGTATTCGTTGTAGATATCATACAGCTGGTTGTACCGCTCCAGCAGGTCATGGTAATCGTCCGCCTGCTGGTCAAAGGTCTGCTGGTCCACAGTATAACCGACGATCGTCGACGCGGTATCAAACACATCCAGAAAGCTGGTGGAAAACCGCTGGAGAGGAGGGGCGCACCCACCGGCTGTCAGCACCAGCATCCCCGACAGCAACCCTGCTGTCAGTCCTATCCAGTTTTTCCTGCTCAGCCGCATTGCGTTTTCCTCCTTTCCGGTAAACAAACAAGGAGGAGCGGCTCTCCATGATCGGAAATGCCGTTGCCTCCTCCTTTATCTCAATTATTTGGCAGCTGCAATCGCCTTTTCGGTATTGGACAGGATGCCGCTGATGGTGATGGTGCAGCCTGCGGACAGGTCAGCATCGGCCGCTTTGCCTTCAGACAGCTCGATCGCGGAAACTTCGTCGCCGGTCTTGCCGGTGACATACTGCTCAAACGCCTCAGCCTGCTGATACCATTCCATCGTGGAAGCACCGGCGGCAACCATACCATAATCGTCGCCCAGCTGTTTCTTGGTCGCATAGGAACCGGAATCAATATCAAATGCGCCGTCAACGATCGGCAGAGAGCCCTGAACGGTGTCAACCTGGCAGGAAGTAACGGTGCCGTTCGCGTCAACTGTTACAACACAGAAATCAGTGTCGTAAGCAGCTTCTTCGGTGCTGGTCGAATCCTCGGTGGTGATCGAAATGCCCATCTTGTCCGAAGCATTGACCGAAACCGCTGCGTTTTCAGCTGCGCTTGCGACTGCTTCGATAAAGCCGGTAACCGTGATGGTGCAGCCTGCGGACAGGTCGGCATCGGTCGTCTTGCCATCGGTGCAGGGAATTGCACGGACTTCGTCAGCGGTCTTACCGACAACGTAGTTTTCAAATGCTTCGACCTGCTGGTACCATTCCATCGTGGAAGCACCAGCAGCGACCATGCCATAGTCGTCGCCCTTTTCCATCTTGGTGCGCAGGTCAACCTCGCCGACAGTGCCGTCGGTCAGAGCAGGCGCAAACTCGCTCTCGTCGATGTCGCAGGCAAGGATCTTGCCCTCTGCGTCGACCATAACGGCCGCATAAACGGTGCTGAAGCTCGCTTCCTCACTCTCAGCCGAAAGGCTGGGGGTGATCGAAAAGCCGACCTTTGCTTCGCCAGCAACCTCAGAAGCGGAATCGCTGGAAGTGGAAGACTCGGTCGTACCGGAAGAAGAACTGCCGGAAGAGGTGCTGTCGCTGTTGGAGCAGGCAGCCATCGAAACACACATTGCGGAAACAAGCGCAAATACAACAAATTTTTTCATAAACTTCCTCCTTAAATGCCGTAATAAATTACGACTTTCTCTATTATATCACTGGGTAATTTAAATGTCAAGCAATACGCCAACTTATTGATCAGGTTTTACATTTTACTGACGAATAATTACCTTTGCCGGACATTTTTCTGCACAGGTACCACAACCGTTACAAAGTTTCTGGTCAATGTGTGCAATATTGTTTTCCAGGGTGATCGCGCCGGTCGGGCAGTTCTTCTGGCAGATGCCGCAGCCGATACAGCCGGCGTCGCACATCTCCCGAACCTTTTTCCCCTTCTCCTGAGAGAAGCAGCGCACTAGATAGGATGCGTCATATGGCACCAATTCAATCAGATTATGGGGGCAAACACTCACACATTTTCCGCAGGCTCGGCAGTCTTCACGGCTGACAACAGCACGTCCGTTGACAACCTGAATCGCGTCAAAGGGACAGGCCTGTGCACAGGAACCCTCGCCCAGGCAGCCATAGGCGCAGGCTTTGGCGCCGCGGCCGGGGGCAAGCGAAATCTGATAGCAGGAAACTGCGCCCTGGTAATTATAGATAAAACGGGTCTTGTCGCAGGAGCCGGAGCATTTGACAAACGCGACTTTGCGGACAAAATCTTCGACCGGCAGCCCCATGACAGCTGAAATTTTTGCTGCCGCATCAGCACCGCCAACCGGACAGGTGGAAGGCTTGGCCTCCCCTTTTACAATGGCTTCAGCCAGCGCGTCACAGCCGGCATAACCGCATCCGCCGCAGTTGTTGCCGGGCAGGCACTCCCGAACCTCGGTGATTTTTCCGTCGGTCGGAACATGAAACACCTTTCCAGCAAGTCCCAGCAGCAGCCCGACGACCAATCCAATCAGGGCGATGACCAGAGTCGCCGTTAAAATCGCAGTAACGTTCAATTCTGTCACTCTCCCCTCATACCAGGCTCTTGAACCCGTAGAACGCAATCGCCATCAGGCAGGCAGACAGCAGTACCACCGGCATACCCTGGAACGATTTGGTTACATTGTTGTGCGCCAGCTTTTCNNGCCATCAGCACAATCGACAGCGTAAAACCGAGCGATGCGCCCAAACCGGTGCAGACGCTGGTAACAAAATCCGCTTCCTTCTGCACGTTGGTCAAAACAGTGCCCAGTACGCAGCAGTTGGTCGTGATCAGCGGCAGATAAACACCCAGCGCGACATACAACGGACGGGATACCTTTTTCAGGACCATCTCGACCAGCTGTACCAGCGCAGCAATGATAATAATAAAGACAATTGTCTTTAAATAAGTCAGGTTAAACGTCACCAGCACCAGATCATAAAGAATCGCACAGATCGCCGACGACACCGTTACGACAAAGACGATCGCCGCACCCATGCCGGC
>DCTE01000144.1:0-3159 GCA_002329405.1 Ruminococcaceae bacterium UBA1448
TTTCAGCCTGCTGATGCTGCTGACCGGACTGTTTCCGCAGCTGCTGACCGGGGGGCTTGCTTCGGTCGCGGCGGGGCTGTGCTGAGAAAGGAAGGGAATGAATATGTCTGTAGAAATGCGTCAATCATTGCTTTTCTTCCTGGTTTTCTGGCCGGTCTTCGGAGCGTTTGTCAGCTGGCTGGCGGATATGGTGTCCGCAAAATTGCGGGATCATGCCGTTACGGCAGTTGTCGCGGTCGAATTTGCCGTGATGGTCGGGATGCTGACCGGATTTTTCCAGGATGGAACGGTTGTCACCGGTTCGATGGCCGGTTTCGGCGGCTGGGGCCTGAATCTGGAGATGGACGGCTTCCGGGCTGTCTATGGCACAGTCGCGTCGCTGATGTGGCTGGGGACCGGGCTGTTCGGAAGGGAATACTTCGCCTCCCATTATAAGAGCCTGGGACGGTACAACTTCTTTTACCTGTTTACACTGGGTGCGACGATGGGGGTATTCCTCGGCGCAGACCTGTTTACCGTTTTTATCTTTTTCGAGATCATGTCCTTCACCTCCTACACCTGGGTTGTCCACGATGAGACGCCCGAGGCGATGCGGGCAGGGCAGACCTATCTGGCGGTCGCAATCTTCGGCGGCATGGCGATGCTGTTTGGGCTGGCGATGCTGTATACTACGGCAGGGACGCTGACGCTCAGTGAACTGTACGCGGCTGTTTCAGAGGTACCTGAAAAAGGGAAGATCTGGGCAGCCGGGCTGCTGATCCTGACCGGCTTTGGCGCAAAGGCGGGTATGTTCCCGCTGCATATCTGGCTGCCCAAGGCCCACCCGGTCGCGCCTGCTCCCGCATCAGCATTGCTGTCGGGCATTCTGACTAAGAGCGGCATCTTCGGGGTGATTGCGGTAACGGTCAACGTCTTCCGGCATGACCCGGCATGGGGGAATATGATGCTGGTATTGGGCGCGGTTACGATGTTCGGCGGCGCACTGCTTGCGCTGTTTTCGGTTAACTTCAAGCGGACGCTTGCCTGCTCGTCGATGTCCCAGATCGGGTTTATCCTGATCGGTATTGGACTGGTGGCGGCATTGGGCGAAGAGAATATGCTGGCAGCCCGTGGGACGCTGCTGCATATGATGAACCACTCGCTGTTTAAGCTGTTGCTGTTTATGGTTGCAGGCGTGATCTATATGAACACCCATAAGCTCAATTTGAATGAGCTGAAGGGCTGGGGGCGCGGCAAACCGCTGCTGATGGTGCTTTACCTGTCAGGTGCGCTGGGCATCGGCGGTATCCCGCTCTTTTCGGGGTATATCAGCAAGACGCTGCTGCATGAAGGGATCATCGAATATGCGGAGATGGCCGCCGAAGCGGGCGGTGCTGCCGGATGGATCACCCTGCTGGAATGGGTATTCCTGCTGACCGGCGGTATGACCCTTGCCTATATGGGCAAGCTCTTTACCGTCCTGTTCATCGACCGCCCGCAGAAGGTCCACCTGACCGCGAAGGAGAAAAAGCGGCTGGAAAAGGGTATCCGCAAATCCTATATGTCGCCGCTGAGCGTGGTCACCCTGTCGGTTGTTGCGCTGATCATCCCGGTATTCGGCATTCTGCCGGGGCTGACGATGAATCAGCTGGCTGATTTGACCGCACCCTTTTTCGGGGCGGAAACTGCGGGGGATATCGCCTACTTCTCACTCACCAACCTCAAAGGTTCGCTGATCAGCATCCTGTTCGGCGTCGTGATCTATCTGGCTGTGATGCGGCTGCTTGCCCGCAAAACGGCGGATGGGCAGCGGGAATACCTCGACTGCTGGCCGGTCTGGCTGGATTTGGAAAACAGCGTCTACCGTGTGCTGCTGGATAAGGTGCTGCTGCCGGTGCTGGGGGCTGTCTGCGGGTTCTGTGACGGGCTGGCCGACAGGGGAGTCGGTGTAATGAACCGTATCCTTTTCCGGGAAAAGTCGGAAGACTACTGGATGGAAAAGGGGCTTACCGCCGAAAAGCTGCGCAAGCGGCTGCGGATTCGTCAGGAACAGATTCTGACCTCGTCGCTGTCGTTCGGACTGCTGCTGTGTGCGGCGGGCATGGTCGCGACACTGCTGTATCTGCTGTATTGGCGATAAATATGGAACTGGGCTGCCGGGCAGGAAACTGTCCGGCAGCTTTGCCATGATCGGGAAAACCGGACAAAATAGTCAGGCTGTCTGTTTGCGGATTGACAGGTTTTTGCGGATTTGGTATAATTCAATTGACAAGGTAACAGACTGTTTATCAGATGAAAAAGGGGGAATCCTATCAGGCAGACAGCGGATGCGGTCCATTGCCGGGCAGGCAGAAATACTGACAGGTGTATGTCTTTTGTGGACACCTGCCAGACAAAGAGTCGGATTTTGTAAATCTTTCCAAAAAACTGGTGTTAAAGAACGTCAAAAAGCGTTGTTTGGCTACTAGACAATTACGCATGATTTGTGTACAATAGTGATAATATATCCCCGGTTCAGAAGCGGAAAACGGCTTTGATCGTGCATGGGAACAGGCCTGTACACGGACGGGGGTGGACTACAGATAAGGAGAGAAAATAATGGCTTACATTTACGAAGAACCTTCTCATACCTTTGGCGAATATCTGCTGATTCCCGGTTATTCCTCTGCTGAGTGCACGCCTGCAAACGTCAGCCTGCGTACACCCTGCGTCAAGTTCCGCAAGGGCGAGGAAGAATGCCCGCTTACGATGAATATTCCGCTGGTCTCCGCGATCATGCAGGCGGTTTCCGGTGAAAAGCTCGCGATTGCGCTGGCCAAGGAGGGCGGTATCTCCTTCATCTATGGTTCTCAGTCGATTGAGGACGAAGCGGCGATGGTTGCCCGCGTAAAGGCATATAAGGCGGGATACGTTACTTCGGATTCGAATGTCCGTCCTGATGCGACACTCCAGGACATTCTCGACCTGAAAGCGGTCACCGGTCATGACACGATTGCCGTCACCGAGGATGGGACCGCGACCGGCCGCCTGCTGGGCATCGTCACCGGGCGTGACTATCGGATCTCCCGTATGGCACGCACCGAGCGGGTTGCTGACTTTATGACTCCCTTTGACAAGCTGATCACCGCGCCGGACACCACGACGCTGAAAGAAGCAAACGACATCATCTGGGATCACAAG
>DCTE01000144.1:3215-3519 GCA_002329405.1 Ruminococcaceae bacterium UBA1448
GGACTATGATTCTCATAAAGAAAACGCGCTGGAGCTGCTCGACAGCCAGAAACGGTATATCGTTGGCGCGGGCGTCAATACCCGTGACTATGAACAGCGCATTCCCGCACTGGTCGAAGCTGGCGCAGACGTTTTGTGCATTGACTCTTCCGAAGGCTTCACCGAATGGCAGAAACGGACGCTGGAATGGACCAGAAAAACCTATGGCGACGCGGTCAAGATCGGCGCGGGCAACGTTGTCGACCGTGACGGTTTCCTTTTCCTGGCAAAATGCGGTGCTGACTTTGTCAAGGTCGGCATCGGC
>DCTE01000144.1:3536-3716 GCA_002329405.1 Ruminococcaceae bacterium UBA1448
TGAGCAGAAGGGTATCGGCCGCGGACAGGCAACTGCTCTGATCGAAGTCTGCAAGGCGAGAGACGAGTATTTTGAACAGACGGGTATTTATGTTCCTGTCTGCTCGGACGGCGGCATTGTTCATGATTATCACATGACCCTTGCGCTGGCGATGGGTGCTGACTTCCTGATGATGGGCCG
>DCTE01000221.1 GCA_002329405.1 Ruminococcaceae bacterium UBA1448
CACTTACAGCTGAAATGGCTAACCAGCTTTCAGAAGTTTTGAATGTTCCTGCCGAAAGTTTTTTATCTCCGAGGAATAACAAGGCACTTGCGGAAACACTTACCCAGAAAATGCAAGAAGCGGATATGTCTATTCATGATCTGGAACATTATAGCCGAATTCCATTAAACAGGCTTAGAAATATGCTGAACGGGATAACCCGTATTTTGCCGGAAGATGAAATTAAGATTACTAAAGGTATCAATTATTACCGCCGAATGAGTTCTCTGAATGATGATATCTATGAAAATACAGATTTTGGATTTATAGACTATAATTACCCAGTTGAACCGCATATTGATAAAGACAGGCTCTTACAGGAATTTGAAGATCGAATACAGGAATTGAGTATAAATCAGCTGAAAACTGTTATCATGATTGTAGATTCCATGGTTAAAGCAAAAGAATATGACTTGTTAACTGGAAGATTAGCCCATCCGCTTGATGAAACTTCTACTTCACATGACGATTCAGACGAATAAAGGGGGAAATATACAGTGAAAATCATCTATTATCCCGCTCAGGATGATGTAACGACAGCGAGAGGGGAGGGGGAACCTCTTCTTTTGCTGGTATCCTTCGATGAAGAAACGGCGATTGTCGCGCCGATTGATGAAGCTGTCGAACATCATATTCTGCTGGAACTTGCCGGGAGAGCTAGACTGATTGAAGGAAACAGCGGGCATATAGACCGGTATTTCCGGGCTGTGGTCAATGAAGACGGCGCGGACTGGACATTTGTCTGTCCGTCTGACTATCGCGGCATAACCGATAAAGTCCGGCGCATATCTGCATTTTACCGGGACGGGTTCGCAGCTCTGTCTCATGCGCTGCTGGAACTGGGCTTGATGGTCGGAATTGATATTCCCCGCCGGTACCGCCGTCACATGAATATGCTGGGGGATGAATCCACGAATATCTGACCGGTTTTGTTATCATGTATCGAGAGCGGGCGCAGATGGTAAAGACTGCTTTGCCCGGATGATCTTGTTCAGTGCTTTTCGCTCATGGTATGCTGCCGCTTCCCGCGAATAGCTCATATCCCGCGCAATCTGTGCCCAGGACTTCCGCTTTTCATACCGCATAGAGAGAACAGTGCGTTCAGTCATATCCTCAACGGTGACAATCAGGCGCAAGGCTTCCAGCCGCTTGATTTCCATTTCGTCCGCTTTTTTCCGCATATCTGCGACAGTAGGGGATACCCGCTTGCAGTTGTCATCATTGATGCAGGATTCCAGCAAATCAGCCCTTTGCCTGATCTCCTGTATTTCCCGCTCTGCACCGGCATAATAGAGCAGCTGCCGCAGATGATGCCGCTTTTCTCGTGCGTCTGTAATTCCTCTGTATTTTCTTTTCATGCTCTGAACCCCTTCCAGAACGGTACTGCCCTGATAATCTACTGCAATGATTTTACATTTATTTTGCATTTATACGGCACTAAAAGATAGTAAAAGCGGCTGTCCTATACTTCACTGAAACCCGGCTAAAGCCCGTAGATACGGGGCTTTCTGAATCGATGTAAAACAGGGCAAAAAGGCTCTGTCTGAATTCACATCGCTGAGGTCTTGGGTTCGAGCCCCAATGTCTCTACCATTACGAGTCCCCGTAACCACGTCGGTTGCGGGGATTTTGTTGTTTTTGCCATTTTTTGCAGGAAAATCTGCGAAGTTGTAGCCAAAAGCATGTATTTGTGTTATAATTACACTATACGAAATGAAGGCTAGTATTTTTAATATAGGAGGACAAATAATTCGATGATTTGTAAACGGATACAAAATTTTCTCAAAATACCGCCTGATATTCGGGAAGAATACTATGAAAACTGTCTGCGCAGAAATAAAACGACTCTTTTTGTAGTCAGTATGATCATCTATGTAGTGGAAACATTTAATATTGTTCGTGTGCTTTTTATGTCACCATCAGGACTGGCTACCCTGAACAATAGGATATACTTTGGTTTGTATTGCTCGCTGATTGCTTTGGCGACAGCCCATCTGATCTTTCAACATCTGTTTCGCAACCGATCGACCGCTTTTCAGCGCAGGATGCATTATATTGGAATTTCGCTGTTTATGGTCTGGCATATCTGTTTGAGTACATACGACCTGATTCGAAATCCTGAGGCAGAGATCTATGAATTTACGACGACCATTTTAGGAGTAGCCGTCTTGCTGTATCTTTCCAAATGGTTTTCTGTCAGCTGTATTGGATTGTGCTATCTGGTGTTTATGCTGCTTAATTACAGCGCACTCAGTCCAGGGACAAAAGTCAATCTGACAATTACGGTAGGGGTATCTATTATGATTGCATTGGTACAGAACCATCATCATGTGGTGGAACTTACCCAACGTCAGGAGATCAATACAATCAATAAACAGCTTGAAAGGCTGCTGGAACAGGACAGGATGCTGGGGATTCTGAATAAAAGTGCTTTTGAATATCGCCTGAAAAACGCACTGAGCCTGGTTGATGCTTCGAACTATATTTCAGCGATGATGCTGGATTTGGACGATTTTAAAAACATCAACGACCGGTATGGCCATCCGTGCGGAGACTATGTGCTGTTGGAGACAGCTCAGGCACTAAAGGGAATATTCAGTCGGGAAGATCAGCTGATTGGACGGATTGGCGGGGATGAATTTGCCGTATTGCTGCTGCATTCAGCTTCAGAAGAACAGATTGCCGGACAGGTTGAACGGTTTCTGGAGGAAATTTCCAAAATCCGGTGGAACGGTATTGGTCTGAATCTTGGATGCAGTATCGGTGTTTTGCAGATAAAGCGGCATGATTTGACTTATGAACAGCTATACCGGGAGGTTGATGAGCTGCTGTATCTGGTTAAACGTGAGAACAAAGGACATTATCAGATCAGGATTTTGGATTGAAAGAAACATGGATGAGGGAGGGACAGACAATGGCATTCAGCGAAGAAACCCAAACCTTTCTGGTTGCAGCGTATTACGAGGAACTGAAGGCTGCTTTTGGTGAGCGCGGAGTTGCGGCTTTTGTACACGCGGTCAGACAGTATGGTATACAGCGGGGCAGCCGGATGGCACAAAGAGCCATCTGGGATGGGCAAAAGCTGGATTACATCACCTTCTGCCGGTACGGTGAATGGGAACCATCTGAAGAGGTTGTCGCTGCCGGAAAAGTCAGCAAAACGCAGATTGCAGGATATACCCCGGATTATGAGCTGCATGTGCTGAGCTGTCCATGGTATCGGGGATTTGAAAAGTTTGGCAGCGAGGCCGGAAAACTATACNNGTGCCAATCTGGATGAAGCGATCAACCAGGGCTTTAACGGCCGGATCCCGTTTCAGACGGTTCAGACGATGCACACAGCGGATTGTTGTATCTTCCGGGTCCGGGATGCGGGAATTACACCTGAAACCGATCTGCGTCACCGTCCGGGCACAGTGCGGGGATTTGACTATCACTGTGCAGATGTCTATGCCGCCTTTGCCACGGCCTGTGCAGGCATTTTCGGGCAGCAGGGACAGGAGGCGGCCGGTCGGGTGCTGGCGCGGTTTGAGCGGCAGTACGGGGAAGAGATGGCGCAAAAGCTGCATCAGCTGGCAGAAAGGAATTTTCGGATGGCAGAGGAGCTGCCGCCAATCTGAATATTTGAAAAGTCACTGGGTTCTGGCCACAGTGGCTTTTTTCTTTTGCAGACTGGGCGGTTTACGTCAACAGGTCTGACAGTTTGCTGCTGCATTGTATTGACAATGCAAAGCAGAAATGTTATATTAAATATAGCATAATCACTGATAATATCAGAGATCAGTATAGTTATTGTCCATGATTTGATAAGGAGGATCACCATGCTGTCACAACAGGAGATCAGACAGGTACTCGGCGAAGCGGTACGGACCGGCGGGGATTTTGCCGAGCTGTTCTGGGAGGATAAGGAAGAACACGATATTGATTTTGACGGCCATAAGGTTGCCAGGGCAACGACGGTACGGACCGCCGGTGCCGGGATCTACCTGCTGCGTGGGGAACAGAGCGTCTATGTCTGCACCAACGATTTGAGCCTTTCCAGCCTGATGGAACAGGCGAGACGGGCTGCCGAGCTGCTGGATGGCGGAACCGGGAGTTTGCAGGTCCCGCCGCTTGTTGCCCGGCAGATTGTTTCTCCCAATCCGGTAGAAATCTCACCTGCTGATGTGGATAACGCACGAAAGATCGCACTGCTGCGGGATGTCAGCGGGAGCACCACCGGGTATCATGGCCTGCGTTCGCTGGGAATCGGTTATTCAGATAAGGACCAGCGGGTGATGATCGCCAATACCGAGGGGCTCTATACCGAAGACCGCCGGACTGCCTGCCGGTTGCGGATGCGGGCGACAATGGAAGGAAATGACGGGAAACTGCTTTCCCGCTGGCAGGATTATGTCCAGCCGTTTGGTTTTGAGGGAATGCAGAATACAGGGGAAGCGACTGCTTTTGCTAAGGACTTTCTTGACCGGATGGCGATTTCGCTGAAAGCAGAGCCGATTCGTTCCTGTACAGTCCCGGTCGTACTGGAAGCAGGCAGCTGTGGGACTTTCTGGCATGAGTGCTGCGGGCATCCGCTGGAATCAATTGCGATTGCGTCGGGCTCAAGTGAATTCTGCGGCCAGCTGGGCAAAAAGGTTGCTTCGGATAAGGTCACGCTGCTGGATGATGGAACGCTTCCCGGCATGTACGGAAGCGAAGCGGTGGACGACGAGGGAACACCGACCCGCCGCAATCTGTTGATTGAACAGGGTGTTTTAAAAGGATATCTCTGTGACCGGATGGGCGGCCGCCGGCTGGGTATGCAGTCAACTGGAAATGGACGCAAACAGGATTATACCTATGCCCCCACCTCCCGGATGACCAATACCTTCCTCGCACCGGGGACGGATGACGAGCAGGAGATGATCCGGGATATCGATCGCGGCCTGTTTGTCACCGGATGCGGAGGCGGCGCAGGCGGACGGGAGTTTTCGATTGAAATTACCGAAGGCTGGTGGATTGAAAATGGAAAACTGGTGCATCCGGTCAGCGGGCTGACGCTGAACGGGCGCGGTATGGAGGTCATCAAACTGGTCGACCGGGTCGGCAGTAAACTGGTCCCTGATTTTGGCGGTTTTTGTGGTGCCAGTTCCGGTCTGGTCCCGACTACCTCCTTCCAGCCGCGGATGCGGGTCAGTGCGATGGCAGTCGGCGGTACGGCAGAGTGAGGAGGAACAGGGTATGATGCAAAGAAAAGACTGGGAAAAAACTTTCAGCCATCTGCCGGATGGGATGGATGCCGCTGAGTTTCAGGCACAACGCAAGCAGGTGGTGTCGGTTACTGCTGCAAACGGTAAAGTCACCGATACCGGCGCGTCGTCTGTCACGACGATTTATGCTCGTGCCAGTGGAGCGGTCAGCGGGACAGCCTGCACACAGGATCTCGGAGAAGATTTGTCTGAACTGCTGGAAACAGCCCGGCGGGACGGGCTCTGCGCAGCTGGCAGCCAGCTGACCATGCAGGGGAAGGAAACGATGTTTGCCGGCAGAATCGAAACAGGCAGCAAAGCAACGCCCGCACAATTGAAAGCAGCCGCGCTTTTTCTTGACCAGCAGCTGCGGAGTGCAGCTCCATTCCTTCAGCAGTCAAGTGTCGCCGTATCGGAAGAAGAGGAATCCAGCCAGCTGGTTTCCAGNNTTCCAGCAATGGTGCTGAGATGGAAAGTGTTTCCCGTGCCATCGTCGTCAGTGTTTCAGCCCAGACAGAGCGGGATGGGTTTGGATGCGGAACCAGCTTTGAACTGAACCTTCCCGGGTTGGAGAGTGTGCATACCGATCAGATTGTCCGTGAAACACTTGAGCGGCTGTCGCTGCAAAAAGAGCCGGAGTCCTTTACTCCCGGGCGGTATCGGGTATTGCTGGAACAGCCGGTTGTCTGGAACATTATGCTGACCGCCTGGCAGGCATTTGCCGGTCCCCGCTGCCAGAACCGGACTTCCTGCCTGTCGGATAAACTGGGGCAGAAAATCGGGGCGGGCTGTCTGAATATCACCGATTATCCCAGTCATCCGGCCTGCGGACGGCAGGTTGCCTTTGACTATGAGGGAACGCCGAGTGTGAAGGTGGAGATTATGCGGGACGGCGTGATGACCGGTATGCTGCACCACCTCGACAGTGCCGCAGCCTTTGCGGTGCTTTCCAACGGCCGTGCGGGACGTTGTCCGCTGCTGACGTCTGGTATCCCGAATCAGCATACCGTTACGCCGGGGATATGGGTTGTTGAGCCGGGCAGCAGTTCCAAGCAGCAATTGCTTGACCAGCTGGGTGACGGTATTCGGATTACCGATTCCTATGACCCATTCCATTGCCTGGATATCTCGTCAGGCCACTTTTCGATTCCCTGCCGTGGAATCCTGTATCAGGGCGGGAAACCGGTAAAGAATATCGCTTCCATTGCGATTCATGGTACGCTGGAAGAACTGTTCCAGTCGGTGGTGGGGGTCGCGGATGATCTGTTGATTTCACCGTTTATCATGACCCATGCCTATTGTGTCGGGGCACCTTCCATATTGGTCAGTGAACTGGTTGTCAGCGGTAAATGACCAATGATTCGACAGAATTCTTGACCTTTTATTCTGGGTATGTTATAATCAGTTATAACAGTATATACAGCCATAGATGATGGCCTGGCGCCGTTCGGGGTGAAACCAGCTGGGATTTTCCGAGCTGGTTTCTTTATGTACCTGACAGCGTGCAATATCTTGACAGACAGGGTGGTTATATGAAAGAAAAACTTGCAGACAGCGTATATGCGCAGATTCGCCAGGCGATTATCATCGGTGAACTATCCTCTGATGAACTGTTGCAGGAACAGGGGGTCGCCGATCAGTACGGGGTCAGCAAGATCACTGCGCGGGAGGTATTGCAGCGGCTGTGTCATGATCATTATTTGAAAAGCCTGCCGCGCAAGGGGTATCTGCTGCTGGAGATCAGCCATGTTCAGCTGAATATGATTCAGAAGGTACGCTATCAGGTGGAAGTGCTCGCCCTGCGGGAGATTATCCGGCACTGTACCGATGCGGAGATTGACCAGCTGGAGGCGATTTTGGAAACGCCTGCTTCCAGCCAGTATGATCCTTACGCAACTGTTAATTCAAATTTCCATTTACAGCTGGCCCGGATGAGCAAGAACCCTTATTTGTATGATACCTTGCACACCTTCATTGGTTCTGTCTGCCGTTATGCGATGACCAATGGTGCGTCGCTGATCACCCAGGTGGACGAACCACACCATCATCAGATTGTGGATGCACTCCGCAAACGGGACATGGCACTTGCAGCGGAAGAACTGCGGCTTGATCTTCAGCTGTCCCGCGATGAAATCTAAACAGAAACAGAAACAGAAAATGCCCGCAAATCCAGAACGGATTTGCGGGCATTTTTCATGAGAGGGTAAATTTTCAGGCAGACGCCAGACCGGCTTCTCTGACGGCTTTGAGCAGCCGCTGAAGTGCCTTTTCAATCTCAACGGTCGGTGTGGCAATATTCATCCGGCAGAATCCTCTGCCTTCTTCGCCGTATTCAATACCGTGGTTGGTTTGAATCAACGCCCGGTCTTCCAGCAGGCTGAACAGCTGATCATCACACAGGCCAAGCCCTCTCCAGTCAATCCAGATGGTGAAAGTGCCTTCCTGCGGGGCGACATGTACAGCGGGAAGATAACGTGCAAAGAATGTGCGGATGACATCACCGTTTTTCAGTACCAGACGGTTGACTGCCCGGTTCCATTCTCCATCGCTGTTGTAGGCGGCGAGGACCGATGTATAGGCGATCGGGTCGATACTGCCGAAATGATCGCGGTTGCGCTGGGTAATGAACGCTTCACGCAGTGCATCACCGGGAATCAGGTTGTTGGCATGGTTGACACCGGTGAAATTGAAGGCCTTCCCCAGCCCGGTGCAGCTGATCGCATGTTCTTTTGCTTCAGGAATCGCGGCAAACGGGACAACCGGCTGATCAAGAAAACAGAACTCGGCGTAGATCTCATCGCTGAAGACGACGACATCATATTTCTTTGCAAGCGCGGCCAGCCGCTCCAGTTCTTCCCGTTTCCATACCGTTCCAGTCGGATTCTGGGGGTTACAGAGCACCATCAGGGTGACGTCCGGCAGTGCCATCTTGCGTTCCAGATCATCGAAGTCCATTTCATAATGCCCGTCATCCCGCAGAATCAGTGAACTGCTCAGCGGGATGCGTCCATTGCGGTGGAGTGCCTGATCATACCGGTCGTATACCGGACGCTGGATCAGCACCCGCGCACCAGGGGCAGTAAAAGCGCGGATGGCGATGGACAGCGAAAAGATCGTGCCCAGTGCCGGGACAATCCAATCCGGCTGGATTTCCCAGCTGCGCATCATCTTCATCCAGCGGACTACCGCATCCTGATAGGGCTTGTCGCACAGGGTGAAACCGAAAATCCCGGTATCTATCCGTTTGTGCAGTGCCTCAAGGATACACGGCGCGGTCGGGAAGTCCATTTCAGCAGCTGAAAAGGATGGCAGCCCGGCTGCAAGCAGCCGGGGATCGGTGATCGAGTCCCGCAGGCTGCCCTGCATGCTTCGGTCAACAAGGGTTTCAAAATCGAATTGTTCAGACATGTGTCTTCTCCGTTTCCAATGATGTATCGAACCTGTAATGTACAGTTTCCGGCTTTTTAGCAGCCTGTTGACTGTCATTGCCGGGCAGGCCACAGTTACAGGTTATGACAGGCGGCATAATGTCCGGGCGCAATCTCGGTGAATTCCGGTTGCTGCTGACGGCAGCGTTCGGTTGCGCGGGGGCATCGGTCACAGAAGCGGCAGCCTGGTTTTGGGTTGATCGGGCTGGGGACTTCACCCTGCAGATGGGCCGGCTGATGGGTGCGGCAGTATTCCGGGTCAGGGACCGGTACCGCCGAAAGCAGGCCGATGGTATACGGATGTGCCGGGTGGCTGTACAGCTCGGAAGTGACGCCGTACTCAACCATCTGCCCAAGGTACATGACAGCAGTGTGGTCAGCGATATGCCGAACCATCGACAGGTCATGGGTGATAAACAGATAGGTCAGGTTCATTTCCCGCTGAAAACGCATCAGCATGTTGACAACCTGTGCCTGGATGGATACATCCAGTGCCGAGATCGCTTCGTCGCAGATCAGGAAATCGGGGTCGAGTGCAAGCGCACGGGCGATGCCGACCCTCTGCCGCTGGCCCCCGGAGAATTCATGCGGAAAGCGGTTGGCGTGTTCCTTGCTCAGGCCGACCTGTTCCAGCAGCTGATAGACCCGTTCCCGGCGTTCAGCTTTGTTTGAGTAGAGCTTATGGATAATCAGCCCTTCTTCGATGATCTCACCGACTGTAAAGAAAGGGTTCAGCGAAGCGTAGGGGTCCTGAAAGACCATCTGCATCCGCCGGGTCATCTTTTTCCAGTGATTGCCGCGCAGATGGGAGATATCCTCCCCATCAAACCGGATGTTCCCGCCGTCCGGTTCATACAGCCGCAGGATGGTGCGTCCGACCGTCGTTTTGCCGCAGCCGGATTCACCGACCAGCCCGAGCGTTTCACCGCGGGCGATGAAAAAACTGACGCCGTCGACTGCTTTGAGAATCTGTTTTTTCCCTGCCGGGAAATATTTTTTCAGGTTTTCCACCTCAAGCAGTGGAGCCTGTGAAGAACTGGATGCAGCCATCAGTTTTCCTCCTTTCCAATTTGACCGGCGGCATGTCTGCCGACCGGGGGAGTGACAGCAGGGGCGCGGCTGTCCATCAGCCAGCAGCGCACAATATGCCCATCATCTGCGGTAAAGGTTTCAGCGTCCAGCTTCTGACAGGCCGCCATCGCATAGGGACAGCGCGCAGCAAAAGCGCAGCCTTTCGGTGGGGCGAACAGATCGGGCGGCGAACCGGGAATGCTCATCAGTTCGGATTTTGCGTTGACAGAACTCTGGGCCACACTGGGCATCGAGCCAA
>DCTE01000145.1:0-5881 GCA_002329405.1 Ruminococcaceae bacterium UBA1448
ACAGATAGTCATACGAATAGCTGCCAAAGTCAAGGGTCTGGATGGTTTCCAGCGTATTCTGGTCGACCAGTTCAGCCGTCCAGCCGTTTTCATCCAGATAGGCGTACAGGATGGTCCCATCGTCCAGTATCTTGTAAAAAGAGTTGTACAGCCCATTTTGGGTATACAGCGGGCTTCCTCCGAGGACCCGTGTCTTCCACTCGTCCCCGTCCCGTGCCGCCATCACCATCCCGTTGACAAAGGGATAGTTAGCGACTGTAATTTCGGCGGTCAGGGTATTGCCTTCATTGGAAAAGCGGATTTCTTCAAGGCCTCTGACATCTCCGGCAAACATCCCCTGTTCAGTGATTGCGTCGCGGATGTCGTCCAGCATCAGGATGTTGAAGAGCTGGTCGCTGCCGTCATTCTGCTGCTGGCTCACCATCAGGTTTTGTCCGGCAAAGTTTGCGGTCAGCAGCCCGTCTTCGGTCAGATGTCCGTCCATCCCGTCAATGGTCAGGTAGTCCGACTGGATATCTCCGTCCAGCTTGAACCCCCAGACAAAGCTGACGGAATTGCCGTGAGAATTGACCGAAGAGGATGTGCCGGTGATCTCGAGATCGTAACGGGATGTTTCACTGACCCGGACATTTTGGATCTGCAGCCGTTCGGTATCTTCGGAATAAACCAGTTCCCCGTCGGGCAGATGGTAAATTTGCAGTTCGGGGGAGCCGGCGTCGGGCCATCCCCAGGCGGCGAGCCATTCCCCGGCCAGGAAGGTCTGCCAGTTGTCCGGCAGTTCAAGCAGCCGGGTATAGCCGGTCACGCCGTCGGCAAACAGGTTGGTAGACCATCCCGAATAGGGGCTGTCCCGGAATTCTTCGGCCAGCGGTTCAAACGGTTCCGGGTTGAGCGAAACCTGCGTTTCTCCCATCGAAAGGATGGTGTTGCTGCTGTCCGACCAGTAGATGACGGGAGTTGTGCCATTTGGATTGACCAGATTGAGATAGATCTCCTGCCATTCCTGGGAGTAGTCCATCTCGATTCCAGAGACCGGCTGCCCTGGGTTGGAGAGGATAGCGAGTGCCAGCCGGGAAACAAAATCCGGGTGGATGCCGAAATAATCGCCATATTCCCGCAGCCCCCAGACTGTCTCGGCATTGACCAGTGCCGAGAGGATCTGCTGCTGTTCTTCGGGCAGGGCGGCGTACTCTTCCGACTGCCGCAGCAGCGTATCCCGCAGGGTTTCCTCTGTCCCCAGCGGGACGATGTAGCCGGTCTGCGTCCCATCCTGTGTCAGGATGGCGACCGGGTCGGTCTGGGAAAAGGCGACGCTGTCTTCGTCAGCGTTGATGGTGAGGGTTGCGTTGTCCGGCAGGTCGGGGAGTGTATCGGTCTGCTGCCAGTTGTCGGGGTCGATCAGGGCGGAAGTCTGTTCATCCGCCGTAACCGTGACCGGGATACCGGCAAGGTCAGCCGAAAGCAGCGTTCCTGACGGGATCACCGCCTGCTGCCGGACAGGGTCGGTCAGCAATACCACTGCTCCGGCAATCAGCAGCAAAACAGCGGCAGCCGAGACCCAAACCGCCGGTTTTTTATAGGAAAGTGCGTTTTTGATGCGGGTTTTGAGGTTGGATTCGCCGAACATCAGCAGCGGCGACAACATCTTATGCTGCCGCACCGACAAATCGAGCAGCGCGCCCGCATAGACGGTCGAAGCCCCGCTGCCCAGCCGCGAAAGGGCGGCTTCGTCGCAGGAAAGCTCCATATCTTTTGCCGAGTACCGGAGTGCTGCCCAGATCAGCGGGTTGAACCAGTGCAGGCAGGTCACCGCCAGCGACACCAGCCGGACCAGATGGTCCCCTCTGCGAATATGGATCAGCTCATGCACGACCATACATTCCAGCTGTTCTTCGGGGAATTCACCTTCCGGCAGGATGATCCTCGGCCGCAGATAGCCGGTCACCAGCGGGCTTTCAGCGTACCCGGAGGTGTACAGCGTCACCCTCCTTCGGAGCGGATGCCGCAGCAGGCGGTTGCAGCGGTCGAAAAGCTGCTGGTCATCATACATACAGGCAGTCTTGTATTTCTGCCGCAGGACCAGCAGGCCGCCCGCCCAGCCCAGCAAAAACAGCAGGCTGCCGCATCCCCAGATACAGGCCGCGGCCACCATCAGCGGCTGGCGGGTGATGGAATCAGAACCGTTTTGCAAGTCCTGATCGGTTGCATTCGTCTGCAATGCCGGACTGCTTTCCGGTACAGATGGGGTGGATGCACCCGTGGAATCACTGGGCAGCTCATCCGCACGATCCGTCATTGCGGCGGAACCGGCCTGCTCAGAAACATTCGCTTCGTCTGTCGAAGTGTCCTCCGGCTGTTCCGGTACAAGTTCGACCGACGGAAAGGATGTGGCAGGCGGCTGTGTCTGCGCCAGATCCTGAAAGATGGTGTTTTGCGGGGTATATCCGGTATAGGTGAAGATGCTGACCGGGCTTGGAAGGGAGACCGGCAGGATCAGCCGTAGCAGCACCAGCCCCCACATCGCATAGCAGAACCGCTTGGGGAGCTTTTTCCCCGCAGCCAGCCGGATGATCAGCAGGATTGCCGCGATAATGCCGGCGGTCAGGCTGGTTTTCAGCGTAAACAAAAAGACAGAAAGGAGTGTGCTCATATTATTTCTTCCCTCCTTCTTCTGATCGGGTCTGCCGGTCGATCAAAGCCTTGAGCTGTGCCGCTTCTTCCTCGGTAAATTCCTCCCTGGAGAGGAAGTTGGTCAGAAACAGCCGGGATGACCCCTTAAACATCCGGTCGACCAGGCTTTGGCTTTCCGACAGGCAGATCTGTTCCCGGCTGACCAGCGGGATGATAACGGCGTTTTCATTTTTAAGGATGTTCCGTCCGGCCAGCTTTTTGATCACGGTAAAGACGGTTGATTTTTTCCAGCCGAGCTTTTCCCCGGCCAGCTGCACCAGCGCGGTCGAACGGATGGGCGCGTTTTCCCAGATCAGTTCCATCAGCCGCAGCTCGGCTTCAAATATCTGAATATTGTCCATAAGACACCTCCTGACCAATATGGTCTATCTTGATAGACCTTCCAGCTTCAGGATAACATATCCTCATCAGATTGTCAACTCTTTTTTAAAATACTACGAAAGCCTTCCGGGAAAACACAGCAGGTCCAGGGCACCAGCCCTGGGTGCGCGTAAGCGCGCAACCCTTTCCAAAAAAAACATAGCCATTGCCCAGTAAAACGAGGCAATGGCGGCTAAAACAGATAGCAGCTGATGATCTATCCTCAGCGGATAAAGTTGGTAGTCCGTTTGGTGCAGACGGGCGGCTGGATACCGGCCTGTCTGCCTGCTTCGATACATTTGAGCACCCAGGCCATGTTCAGCCCAAGGTTTTTCATCGTGTCGATACCCTCCTCATCCAGCCGGACATCCTCTGCGGTTCTGCCGTGGGTCATGTTCCAGTAGGTGGAGGAGACGACCGGCATCTCGCTGATGGTGAAATACTTGTTCATCACATCAAAGGAAGCGGTTGTACCTGCCCGTCTGGCGTTTAAGACGGCAGCGGCGGGTTTATGGGCAAATGCGTCCTTGCCGGAATAGAAGGCGCGGTCGAGTACCGCCTGAATCCGGGCGGTCGGATGGGCGTAGTATACCGGCGAACCAAAGACAAACCCATCGCAGCCGCGGGCTGTCTCGACCAGCTTGTTGACGATATCGTCGATCACACATCTGCCGAGCTTGCCGCACTGGCCGCAGGCCATGCAGTCGGCGATCGGAGCGTTGCCGATAAAGATGGTTTCGGTGCTGATGTCCTGTTCTTCAAGGGTACGGGCGACCTCCGCGAGTGCTGCCGCGGTACAGCCGTTTTGGTGTGCGCTTCCGTTGACCAGTAATACTTTCATCATGATCATCCTTTCATCTGAGGCGGTATGTATTTGCCTGCCAGTATTATAGTCTTTTTTGCCTCATCTGCCAAGTGAAAAACCGGACGGTTGCAAAAACAGGAAATTTCAGGCCAGCAGGTTTACCCCAGACTGCACAGCAGCAGCCCGGCCACCAGCAGCACCGCCAGAAAAATCAGGTTCCAGCAGGTGAAAACCTTCATGAATTTGCCTTTTCCGCCCGTCTCAGCCGCCCCGTAACAGCGGAAGGAGATGACGCTTGCGAGCGACGCGATCAGCGTCCCCAGCCCGCCGATGTTGACGCCGTACAGCAGCGGACGCACCATATCGGTAAAGCCGGAGAGGAGGATGGCGGCGGGGACATTGCTGATGACCTGGCTGAGGACGGCGCCGGTCAGCAGCTCCCGCCCGGTGACCAGCTTACGGATCAGTTCGCTGACGGCGGGGATATGCTGCATATTGCCGATGAACAGGAAAAAGCAGACAAAGGTCAAAAGCAGCCCGTAGTCGACATTTTTAAACAGCTTCCGGTCAACAACCGCCACGACTGCCGCGACAATCACCAGCATGACCGGGAATTCGATCACCCGCAGCACGCACAGCAGGCAGACGATAAACAGCACCAGATAAACCGCCAGTTTTTTGCCGTCGGGTTTGTCCGAATTTTGCGGCGCGATGTCCAGCGCCTTGTTTTTCAGGGTGAAAACCGCAATAAACAGCATCACCAGCGAGATGACCGTCAGCGGCAGCATCCACAGGATAAACTGCCCGAACGGGACCGAAAAGGAGGAGTAGAGGTAAAGGTTTTGGGGGTTGCCGATCGGGGTCATCATACTGCCGAGGTTGGCGGCGATTGTCTGCAAAACGATGACCGGAATCATCATTTCTTTCAGGTCAGCCATCGACAGGATCATCACCGCGAAGGGGACAAAGGTGATCAGTGCGACGTCGTTTGTGATCAGCATACTGGAGAAAAAGCAGAGCGCGACCAGCAGCAAGCTTAAAAGTCTGGTGGATTTGGCCTTTTTCAACAGTGTTCCCGCGAGATAGTGGAAAACACCGATTCCCCGCATCCCTGCGACCACCAGCATCAGGCAGAACAGCAGCGACAGCACCCGGAAATCAAGATAGTCGATGTAGCCGGCCGACGGCGGGACAAAGAATGCCGAAATAACCGCCAGCAGTGCCGAAGCGGACAGCACCGCTTCCTTTTTGACAAAGTTGAGCACACGTTTCATGATGGAGGACTCCCATTATTCAAGAATAGGTTGATTGCTGCCTTTTGGCGTTAAAATGCCCCAGGCGTTGGCCCGGGGCAAAAGAAATGATCAATAGATCGAACCGGTTGTGCGGGGGAAGGGGATGACGTCACGGATGTTCTCAACGCCGGTCATATACATGACCAGACGCTCGAACCCGAGACCGAACCCGCAGTGCTTGGTCCCGCCATAGCGGCGCAGGTTGAGGTACCAGTCGTAGTCTTCCTCGTTCAGCCCAAAGTTCTTCATCGCGGCGGTCAGATAATCCAGCCGTTCCTCTCTCTGGGAACCGCCGACAATCTCGCCGATGCCGGGTACCAGCAGGTCGACAGCCGCGACCGTCTTGCCGTCGTCGTTCAGGCGCATATAAAACGCCTTGATCTCCTTCGGGTAATCGGTGACAAAGACCGGTTTTTTGAAGACCTGTTCGGTCAGGTAGCGTTCATGCTCGGTCTGCAAATCACAGCCCCAGAAGACGGGGTATTTGAACTCGTCCTTGTGTTCTTCCAGCAGCTTGATTGCTTCGGTATAGGTGACATGGGCAAATTCCGCGTCCAGCAGCCCGCGCAGACGCTCGATCAGCCCCTTGTCATAGAAGTTGTTGCAAAACTGCAATTCATCCGGGCAATGTTCCAGCACATACCCGATGACATACTTGATCATGTCATGGATGCACGCCATGTCGTCCTCAAGGTCGGCAAACGCCATCTCCGGCTCGATCATCCAGAAC
>DCTE01000145.1:5908-10444 GCA_002329405.1 Ruminococcaceae bacterium UBA1448
GCTGGCCGGAAACGGTCAGGTTGGTCTGACGGCCGAAGAAGTCCTGGGCATAGTCGACCTGTCCGTCCTCGGTCATCGGAGGATTTGCGGGGTCGATGGTGGTGACCCGGAACATCTCGCCTGCACCCTCGCAGTCGCTCGCGGTGATCAGCGGGGTGTGGACATAACAGAACCCTCTCTCCTGGAAGAAGGAATGGATTGCAAACGCGATTGCCGAGCGGATGCGGAAAACAGCCTGGAAGGTGTTGGTCCGGGGCCGCAGATAGGAGATGGTGCGCAGGTATTCCAGCGTATGCCGCTTTTTCTGGAGCGGGTACTCAGGGGAGGACGCGCCCTCCAGCGCGATCTCGTCTGCATGGATTTCATAGGGCTGTTTTGCGCCGGGGGTGACGACGACCTTGCCGGTCACGATGACTGCCGCGCCGACGCCGAACTTGGTGATCTCCTTGAAGTTTGCGAGCTTGTCGGCGTCATAGACAATCTGAAGAGGGGTAAAACAGCTGCCGTCGCCAATGGACAGAAACCCGACCGCTTTGGAGTCGCGGCTGGTCTTAATCCAACCGGCTACGGTCACCGTCTGCCCATCCATTGCGGCATAAGATTGATGCAGCTGTGCAATTTCAGTGCGTTTCATGGGGTGATCAAACCTTTCCTGTATTATTAGGCTGGTTTCTATTGTAGAGGACGTGACGAAAAATGTCAAGCGAATCGGAGGCAAATCGCCTTCCGAAGCCGTTTATTTATCATTTCCGAACACTTTTTCCCGCATTTTCCTGCCGGTTTCAGTCGTTGCCAGCCCCCCCAGCGCGGTTTCCCGCAGGGCGGCAGGCAATGCCCGTCCGACCCGGTTCATCGCGTCGACAGTATCATCAAACGGGATTTTGCTTTCAATCCCGGCCAGCGCGAGGTCTGCCGACGACAGCGCGACCGATACCCCGCCGACATTGCGTTTGATGCAGGGGATTTCGACCAGCCCGGCGACCGGGTCGCAGACCAGCCCGAGCTGGTTTTTGATTGCGATGGCAGCGGCGTCAAAGGCGGCTTTGGGGCTTCCGCCCATCATTTCGACGACAGCGGCCGCCGCCATTGCCGCGGCACTGCCGCATTCCGCCTGGCAGCCGCCCTGCGCACCGGCGAGGGAGGCGTGTTCATCAATCAGCATGCCGACCAGCCCGGCGCAGGCCAGTGCTTCCAGCACCTTTTCCCGCGGGATGTTCCGCACCCGGGATACCGCCAGCACACATGCCGGGACAATCCCACAGGAACCAGCGGTCGGACAGGCGACAATCCGGCCCATCGCGGCGTTTGTCTCAGAGGCGGATAATGCGTAGGCGGCTGCAAGTGCCGGAATCTGCCCCAGCAGGGAACCGCCGTTTTTTCTGTACTGTTCATACAGGTACCCATCGCCGCCGGTCAGCCCGCTGACCGACAGCACCGGTGCAGTCAGCGCGTTTTCGACTTCCGCTTCCATAACCGACAGCATCGCCGAAAGCCGGCCGAGTGAATTCTCCATCGAGCCGCCGTTTTCCGATTCAATTTTAAGGGAGAGGGCGCCGAGGGTGAGGGATTCAGCCCCAGCGCGGGCGATACATTCTTTTGCGGTCATCCGTTTTCTCCCGCTTAGCCGATCAGTGCTTCCAGTTCGGACAGGCTTTCGTCAAATACCTTGAGCGCATTTTTAACGGTCTCCGGCTGGGTCAGGTCGACGCCTGCGATCTTCAGTTCTTCGATCGGGTAATCGCTGCCGCCGGTGGTCAGGAAGCGGAGATAATCGGATGCGTCGCCGGTCTCGATGATGCGGTTGGCGATTGCGACAGCCGAGCAGAAGCCGGTCGCGTACTGGTAAACATAGTAATCATAGTAGAAATGCGGGATGCGCGCCCATTCGAGCGCGATCTCGTCGTCCACGACCATATCCGGGCCGAAATATTGCTCATTGAGCTGCTTGTACAGCGCGCAGAGCGCCTCGGCGGTCGTACCCTCGCCGCGCTGGGTCATCTCGTTGGCCCTCAGCTCAAACTCCGCGAACATGGTCTNNCCGGTCGCGTACTGGTAAACATAGAAAGAGGAATAGAAGTGCGGAATCCGCGCCCATTCGACATCCAGCGTCTCATTGGTGACCGCGCCGTCATAGTAAAGGGCATTGAGGTCATGATAGATGCCGCTGAGGACCTCTGCGGTCAGAGGGGTGCCTGCCTGGTCGAGGTCATGTGCCTTGCGTTCAAACTCGGCAAACAGCGTCTGACGGAAAACAGTGGTGCGGAAGCCTTCCAGGAAGTGGTTGAGGATATAGGCGCGCTTTTTGGGGTCGGTCTCGTTGGCGAGCAGGTATTTGGTCAGCAGCACTTCGTTGACGGTGGAAGCGACTTCGGCGACGGTGATAAAGTAATCGGAATTGGCGAAGGTCTGGGCTTCGTTGGACAGATAGGAGTGCATCGCGTGCCCCAGCTCATGTGCCAGCGTGAAAGCGTCGTCCAGGGTATCGGTGTAGTTGAGCAGGACAAAGGAGTGTACGCCATAGACACCGGCAGAATATGCGCCCGAGGTCTTGCCCTTGTTTTCGTAGACGTCGATCCAGTGTTCGTTGAAGGCGCGGTCGAGCAGTGCCTGGTACTTTTCGCCCAGCGGTGCCAGTGCCTTTTTGACCAGCTGTTTGCCCTCTTCAAACGGCATCGGGTAATCGACATCGTCGATCATCGGGACATACAGGTCGTACAGGTTCAGTTCATCCAGCCCGAGTGCCTTTTTGCGCAGCCCGAGGTAGCGTTTCATCGTCGGGAGCCCGGCATGGACCGCTTCGGTCAGCGAGTCGTAGACNNACTGACCGGGATGTTGCCGGCAAAGAGGGAAGCCGCACAGGCAGAATCAAAGCCGCGGATACGTGCAAAAGCGTTGTTCATCTGGACCTGTCCGGTATAGTTGGCGGCCATTGTATTGATAGCGGCCTTAAACGCGCCCATCATCTTTTCAAAGGCGTCTTTACGGACAGCCTGGCAGCGGCTTTCACGGTAGACACCAAAGTTGCCGTTGGTCAGCGGAGAGGGTTTGCCGTTTTCGTCGATGACATCCTCAAAGCGGACGTCGACATCCCCAAACATCGAGAAGACCTGATCGGGGGTATTGCGGACCTGCGCAAACTGCGCCAGCAGTGCTTCCTGTTCAGCAGGCAGGGTGTGGGCACGGGCGCGGGTGGTGTTTTCGATGATGTGGCTGTATTCAGCGAGTGCCGGGTCTTTCATGTAGCCGGCCAGTGTATCGGGGTCGATCGCCAGAATCTCAGGGTCGAGGAAGGAGGTCTTCTGGCTGAATTTAGCTTCCAGCTGCTGGGAAAGGCCCATCATCCGCTGGTAGCGGGGGTCGCCGTTGTCGGCCGACATATGGAAGAAGGCGTAGCATCCGGCCAGGAAAAGCCGCTTTGCAACCGCATAATAGCGGTCAAGCCCTGCTTTCAGGGAAGCGGCACTTGCACCGAGCGTCCCTTTGAGGGCAGACAGGCTTTCGACCTCGCCGCCCAGCGCGTTCATTTCCTGTTCCCATGCCTCATCGGAGGGGTAGAGGTCGGTAAAATCCCAGGTAAAACGGGGGTCCATGTCTTTTCTTTCTTTAAGCTGTTCCATCTTGAACCATTTCCTTTCTTTATCAAAACGTATCCGCGCCGGGTTATTCCTGTACCGGCAGCAGGATCATTGCGTTGAGGATACCGGGGATGGCCCGGATTTTATCTTCCAGATCTTTTCCGGGAAGAGAGTCGATTTCAATATACATCTGTGCGGTATGGCTTTCCCGTCCGCGGTCCCGGTCGACATTCATATTGCCGATGTTGATATGGGATTCGTAGAGGACGGTCGAGATACCGGCGATGACGCCGGGGTGGTCTTCATGCCGGCAGATGATGATGGGGCGTTCGCCTGTAAAGCGGACCTGTAACGAATCAATCTCCCGGATCAGAACCTGTCCGCCGCCGATGGATGCGCCGATCACCGTATGGGTGGTACCGGCGGCGGTTTCGACGACAAATTTGACGGTGTTCGGATGATAGTCTTCCCCGAGATCGGTCGGAATAAAAGCGTATTGGATGCCCGCCTCGTCCGCCAGCCGGAAGGAGTCCCGCAGCCGCTCATCGGAAGGCAGCAGGTCCAGAATCCCGGCGAGCAGTGCCTTGTCGGTGCCATGGCCGCGGTAGGTGGTGGCAAAAGAACCGTGCAGGTACATCGTCACCTTCCGAATTTCCCCGCCGGTCAGCTGCCTTACCAGCCGTCCCAGCCTGGCGGCACCGGCGGTATGGGAGCTGCTCGGGCCGATCATGACCGGCCCCATTATATCAAAAAGCCCCAAGCCTTTCATCCTCCTGTTTTTTCATATCGTTATTCAGTGTATCACAATCTACCCTTTTTCGCAATGCAGCAGCAAAATAAACTGTGAACAGTTCTTAAATTATTCTGGGATAGGCAAATATACGCTGTCCATATATGTACTTTGCATGTATGCACTTCGTAGGCAGCCAACGTGAACAAGGGAGCGCAGGCACTGCGCCCG
>DCTE01000145.1:10519-12977 GCA_002329405.1 Ruminococcaceae bacterium UBA1448
CGGTACGCCGCCGACCAACGCGAACAAGGGAGCGCAGGCACTGCGCCCGGCGCGTTTGCAAAGGCTGTTATTATTACGACCGAGGCGGTCGGCACGCCGCCGACCAACGCGAATAAGGCAGCGGAAGCATTCCGCATTTTTTTGAATGAAGTATAGACAATTGGTGAAAAATGGGTTATAATAAAGGTAATCTTAGCATGGGGGAGTTTGGGTTTGATGTCAGTTTCAGGCGGTTTTCTTGAGAAAATGGACGACATTTTGCAGGAAAAGACCCTCTGGGAACGGCTTCAGTCCGAATCCCGCCCGGTCGTCCTGTATGGGATGGGGAATGGTGCGGAGGAGGCTTTTGCCGAGTGTAAAAGACGGGGCATTGCGGTGTCCGGTGTCTTTGCAAGCGATGGATTCGTCCGCGGCCAGACCTTTCTCGGATTCCGGGTGGAGACGCTCGCTCAGGTGGAAGCACGGCTGGGGGATTTTGTGATCCTGCTGTGCTTTGGCTCTTTTTTGCCGGATGTGATGGCACATATCGACGGGGTTTCTCAGAAGCATACGTTGTATGCGCCTGACCTGCCGCTGTTTGGCGGCGGAATCTGGGACCGGGAATACGCGATCGCGCACGCCGGGGAACTGGAAGAAGCCTATAGCCTGCTGGCGGATGAACTTTCCCGTAAGGTGTTTGTCCATCTGTTCGCCTACCGGATGACTGGAAAGCTGGTTCACCTTTCTGCCTGTGAATCGCAGCGGGAGGAAATGTACCGGCTGTTAAAGGTCGGGGAGGATGAATCCTTTTTCGATCTGGGGGCATATGACGGGGATACCGTCCGGGAGTTGTTGGCGTATACCGGCGGTAAATTCCGTTCGGTGACGGCGGTTGAACCCGACCCGAAAAACCGGCGCAAGCTGGTGCAGAAGATGGAGGCATTTATGCCCGGTTTCTGCGACGGCCCGCGTTTTACGCTGGTCGAAGGGGGCGTTTCTTCGTCAGACGGGGAAGAGTGGTTTGACAACGCTGCCGGGAGGAATTCCTCCCTTTCTGAAAATGGCAGGCTGAAGGTGCCGGTTTATTCGGTCGATTCGCTTACCTGCGGAAAGCGGTGCACCCTCATTAAGATGGATGTCGAAGGTGCTGAGGCTGGAGCCCTTTCCGGTGCTGAACAGACGCTGCGGCTGATGCGGCCGAAGCTGTTGTTTTCAGCCTACCACCGCACAGAAGATATTTTTGCTCTGCCGCTGCTGCTGCATCGGATTGAGCCAGGATATCGAATCTGCCTGCGGCATCAGCCGTACTATCCGGCATGGGAAGTCAACTTCTGTGCATGGTGTGAATAAGGGCACTTCAATTTTTATCTATCCTGCGGCAGGTGCTGCCTGCGGCGGGTTTATATAGAATCTATATATGAAGGAGATATGATACATGGATTGGACTACAGCCTGGGGAACGGTATTTACCGGTCTCGTCGTTGTCTTTATCGCGCTGGGCCTGCTGATCCTGCTCGTCTGGGGCATGGGGAAGATTATGGAAAGCGCTGGCGGCAACAAACCGAAAGCTGCTCCTGCTCCCAAGCCTGCACCGAAGGCAGCGGTTGCTGCAAAGCCGAAGGCGGCTCCTCCCGTTGTTTCAGCCGGTGAGAACATGGATGACGAAGTCGCCGCAGCAATTACCGCAGCGTTGGCCGTTATTCTTGCAGAAGAGGGCAGCGGCAAGTCGTATGTTGTCAAGAGCATCCGCAGGGTTCGTCCCGGCGCAAGTGCCTGGAGCCGTGCTGGGCTTGCCGAGAATGTCAGACCTTTCTGACCTGATGATGAAGACTACTCTGAAGAAAGGAAACTGAAATATGTTTGAAGTATTCGTAAACAGTGTCAAGGACATTGCACTGTCATCCGGCTTTGCCAATGTCAACTGGCAGCAGCTGGTCATGATCGGCATTGCCTGCTTTCTGGCCTACCTGGCGATTGCCAGAGGGTATGAGCCTTTGCTGCTGCTACCCATCGCATTTGGTATGATGCTGACCAACATCCCCAACAATGGCCTGTTCCACATGGAGTTCTATATCGGCAACAGTATCGACTATGGTACGGTGCTGCATGACGGCGGCTTGCTGGATATCCTGTATCTGGGCGTTAAGCTGGGGCTTTATCCGCCGCTGATCTTCCTGGGCATCGGTTCGATGACCGACTTTGGCCCGCTGATTGCAAACCCCAAGTCCTTCCTGCTGGGCGCTGCCGCACAGCTGGGTATCTTTATCGCTTTTATCGGCGCACTGCTGCTTGGCTTCACGCCTGAAGAAGCCTCCTCCATCGGTATCATCGGCGGTGCTGACGGCCCGACCGCAATTCTGGTCACCAAGACCCTTGCACCTCACCTGCTCGGCTCTATCGCTGTTGCAGCATACTCCTACATGGCGCTGGTCCCGGTTATCCAGCCCCCGATCATGAAGGCACTGACCACCAAGAAGGA
>DCTE01000145.1:13028-13272 GCA_002329405.1 Ruminococcaceae bacterium UBA1448
CAACCTGATGAAAGAGTCTGGCGTTGTCGACCGTCTGGTCAAGACCGCTCAGAACGAACTGATGAATATTATCACCATCTGCCTGGGTGTTACCGTCGGTGCGACTGCACGTTATGACTACTTCCTGACCCCCAAGACGCTGGGTATCCTGGTCATGGGCCTGGCTGCTTTCTGCCTGGGCACCTTCGGCGGTGTCCTGCTGGGCAAACTGATGTACGTCCTGTCCGGCGGCAAGATCAACCCG
>DCTE01000145.1:13306-20759 GCA_002329405.1 Ruminococcaceae bacterium UBA1448
CTTCCTGCTGATGCATGCGATGGGCCCGAACGTTGCCGGTGTTATCGGTTCTGCTGTTGCGGCAGGCGTTCTGCTCTCCATCTACGGTTAATCTGTCTGTTTCAAGCCCCTGTCCTATCTGGATGGGGGCTTTTGTTTGTATAAGGAGATGAAGGTTTTGTTTGAAAAACTGGTTCAGGAGATTGAAACCCGCGGGCTGGAAGTATATGGGATCGAGGTCTTTGAGAAGGGAAAGATAGTGTACCGGCGGCAGTTTGCGCCGGATGTGCGGTATCCGATCTACTCGGCGGCAAAGAGCTTTACATCGACGGCAATCGGGCTGGCGGTGCAGGAGGGGAAGCTGTCGGTTGAGGACAGCCTCGGCGGACTGCTGCCGGGGGAATATCTGCAAGGCCTGCCGGATGGGGTAAAAAGTGCGGTTGGCCGGCTGCCGCTCAGACGGCTGCTGACCATGTCGGTGCCGGGGTTCCCGTTCCGGCCGGAAGGCGAGGACTGGCTGCGGCAGGCGCTTACATGCGGTGCCGGGTTTGACAGCGAAGAGGTGTTCAGTTATTCCAATATACCGGCATATCTGGCGGGTGTCGCAGTTTCAGAGGCGGTCGGGGAGCATCTGATGGAGTATCTCACCCCCAGACTGTTTGCGCCGCTGGGGATTGAGCGGCCGGAATATGCCGATGACCCGCAGGGACGGTTCTACGGCGCGACCGGGATGAAACTGACGGTCAATGAACTGGGCAGGCTGGGGCAGCTGTATATGCAGGGCGGCGTTTTTGACGGACAGCGCCTGCTGAGTGAAGACTGGGTCAGGGCAGCGACCAGCCGCCAGATTGCCAATAGGGAAGGCGGTTATGGATATTTCTTCTGGGTGGATGCAGACGGCTTTTCGATCAGCGGGAAATGGGGCCAGAAGTGCCTTGTCTTCCCTTCTGAGCAACGGATGATCACCTGGCTGGGGAATATGCCGGAAAGGTCAGGGGAGATGCTGGCACTTGCCAGGGCGTGGATGGATAAACAGTAAGTGCAGGCACTGCGCCTAAATGGCTTTTCAATCATTTGCGGCGTTTTGTTGGCTGACGGGTTGACTTTTGATGGGCATTGCGGTACAATACCCTTAATGAATATCCCCCGGTGGGGGATATAGTCTTCCTGGGTTGGGTGACGGAACGGAGGTCCTGCAATGCACCAGCATGAGCACACAAAAGCGGTTTTAAACCGGATGTCCCGCGCAATCGGGCATATGAACGCAGTCAAAAAAATGATTGAAGAAGGGAGAGATTGCAGCGAGGTCCTGATTCAGCTGGCGGCTGTTAAGGCAGAGATCACCAATACCAGCAAGGTTATCCTCAAAGACCATTTGCAGCATTGTATCGTCGATGCCGTGCAGCAGAATGATGAAGCAGCGATGCAGGATCTGATGCAGGCAATCGACAAAATCGTATGAAAACGGATTCGTCAAAAACACAGGCTGGTATTTTCCTCGCCGTCCTTGCAGCCGCGCTGTATGCAATCAACGCTCCATGTTCCAAGGTACTGCTGGAATATATGCCGTCTACGCTGATGGCAGGGCTCTTGTATCTCGGGGCCGGACTGGGGATGGTGGTGCTGTTCCTGGTACGGAAGGCGACCGGGACGGGCCGGGCGGAGGTTGGACTGACCCGGGCGGAACTGCCCTATACAGTTGCGATGATCCTGCTGGACATTGCCGCGCCGGTGCTGCTGCTGTTTGGATTGAAAACGACTTCTGCGGCCAATGCCTCGCTGCTGAACAACTTTGAGATCGTCGCGACGGCACTGATCGCGCTGGCGATCTTTGGGGAGAAGATCAGCGGGCGGCTGTGGCTGGGCATTTTGTTTGTAACGGCGTCCTGTTTGGTGCTGTCGGTCGAGGGGAGCGGTAGCTTTGTCTTTTCGCCGGGGTCGCTGTTTATCCTGCTGGCGTGCGTCTGCTGGGGGCTGGAAAACAACTGCACCAGGAAACTGTCCGCAAGGGACCCGCTGCAAATCGTATTGCTCAAGGGCATCTTTTCGGGCGGCGGTTCGCTGGTGATCGGCCTTTGCATCGGGGAACGGATTGAATACTGGTGGAGCGTGCCGGCAGTGCTGGCGGTCGGACTGGTTGCATACGGGATGAGCATCTATTTTTATGTCTATGCACAGCGAAAGCTCGGGGCGGCGAGAACCAGTGCCTATTATGCGGTTGCGCCGTTTATCGGCACCGGGCTGTCGCTGATGATCTTCCGCGGCCTGCCGCAGGTGACCTATTATATTGGGCTGGGGCTGATGATGATTGGGGGCTGGCTGTCCAGCAGCGACCAGCCGCTGTTTCGGAAAAAGAAAGCAGGCTGATGGAATATTCTGTATAGCATGTCCAAAGAGGACTATCAGCGGATCTTTGCCGAATACGGCTATAAGGAACATCGAGAGGAACCGGAAACCCAGGTTGCTATTGAAAAACTCCGCCGCGCCTACGGTATCGAGCCGATAGAGGACGTATGGGGCTATGTGAAGGAAGTACAGGCGGTTTTGACTACACCGCGCTGCGTTTCCCCCCTGATTATTACGATTACCGGGGCGAAGAACCGCCCGGCGATCTGCGGAAATGAACACGTTTGTAAGCGCAGGCCCTCCCCGTTTGACGGGGAGGGCTGTTTTGCGCCGCAAAAAGGCGGCTATCTTGACATTATGACCGAAAACTTGTCGGGAACAGATTGCGTATATAATTATTTTATCCAAGTTTGGGCGAATTTACGATTGACAGAGCGGCAAAATTACAGTATGATTATGGTATATCGGTGTTTGTCTGTCCGGGCAGACACCCGGAAAGGAATGGTATGCTATGATTCAGGAAAAATATACCGAATGGTTGAAGTGTGCAACAGAAGATGCTGACCTGATCGAAGAACTCAAGGCGATTGAGGGCAAGGAAGAGGAGATCAGTGACCGCTTTTACTGTGAGCTGGCTTTTGGTACTGCCGGCCTGCGCGGTGTCATCGGTGCCGGTACCAACCGGATGAATATTTACATCGTCCGCAAGGCGACCCAGGGCATTGCCAACTACATCAAAAAGCATTGTGAAAACGGTTCGCTGGCCATCAGCTACGATTCCCGCATCAAGTCGGATGTCTTCGCACGCGAAACCGCCCGCGTCTGTGCGGCCAACGGCATTAAGGTCTATATCTATAAGGAACTGATGCCGGTCCCCTGCCTGTCCTACGCGGTCCGGTACTATCACACCTCAATGGGCGTTATGGTCACTGCTTCCCACAACCCCGCCAAGTATAACGGTTACAAGGCATATGGCCCCGACGGCTGCCAGATCACCGATGAGACGGCGGACGAAGTACTCGCCAATATCAACGCGCTCAATGAATTTACCGATATCAAGCTGATGGACTTTGAAGAAGGCGTCAAACAGGGCCTGATCGAATACATCGGCGATGACTGCATTGAGAGCTTTTATCAGGACGTCCTCAAATGCTCGCTTAATTCGGATGTTGTCGCTTCTTCCGGGTTTAAGATTGTCTATTCTCCCCTCAACGGTGCCGGCAACAAACCGGTCCGCGAGATCCTCAAGAGAATCGGCATTAAAGAGGAAGATCTCACCATCGTACCGGAACAGGAATATCCTGACGGAAACTTCCCAACCTGTCCTTATCCGAACCCTGAGATCCGTCAGGCACTGGAACTGGGATTGCAGCTGTGCATTAAGACCGGTTCTGACCTGATGCTGGCGACCGACCCTGACTGCGACCGTGTCGGCATTGCGGTCAAGACCGGCGATGACTACAAGCTGCTGACCGGCAATGAAGTCGGCGCGCTGATGCTGTATTACATCGCTTCTCAGCGCAAGGCACTGGGCAAGATGCCCAAGGACCCGATCTGCGTCAAGACCATCGTCACCACCGACCTGACCAACCGGATTGCGGAAGAGTTTGGCGTGGAGATTCGGGAGATCCTGACCGGTTTCAAGTATATCGGCGAACAGATCGGCCTGCTGGAAGCAGCGGGCGAAGTGGAACGGTATATCCTCGGCTTCGAAGNNCGTATGGTTATCTGGCCGGCCCGCACGTCCGGGACAAGGACGCGGTCTGCGGCGCGATGATGATCTGCGAGATGGCGGCATTCTACGCGACCCAGGGCAAGAGCCTGGTGGATGTGCTGAATGGGCTGTATGCAAAATACGGCTATTATCTGTGCACCCAGCAGTCGTTCGCGTTTGAAGGCGAGAGCGGCATGAACGAGATGAACGAGATCATGGCGAAACTGCAGTCCAGCCCGCTTCAGGAACTGGACGGCGAAAAGGTCGTGCTGTTCAAGGACGACAAGGCCCAGGTCGTCATCAACAATGTTACCGGCGAAAAATCCTCGACCGGGCTGCCCAAATCCAGCGTGCTGTCCTATACGCTGGAGAATGGCAACAAATTTATAATCCGTCCCTCTGGAACTGAGCCGAAGATTAAATTCTATTTCTTTGTGCTGGACAAGGACGAGGCGTCCGCGCGGGCAGCTGAAAAGGTTCTTGCTGAAAACTGCACAAAATTGTTGAAATAATAATTATTTGTAGGCAAATTGCTGAACCTATGCTGCCAGCCTTGACATTTCTTAACCTTTTCAGTACAATTGAGACTGAAAGAGAGTACAAAACAGGAGGCTCATAAGCATGGAAGTAAAAACCATCGGTATTCTGACCAGCGGCGGAGACTCGCAGGGTATGAATGCTGCTATCCGCGCAATTGTCAGAAATGCCGTACGCTGCGGTATTAAGGTTAAAGGTATTTTTGACGGCTATCAGGGACTGATCGACGGTAATTTTATCGACCTGGACATCGGTGACGTATCGGGTATTATCCAGAAGGGCGGCACCATGCTGGGCACCGCACGGTGTGTGGCATTCAAAGAGCAGGCTGGTATCCAGAAGGCAGCGGACAACTGCCGCAAGTTTGGGATTGACGGTCTGGTCGTTATCGGCGGCGACGGTTCCTTCAGAGGTGCCGGTGACCTTTCCAGAGCGGGTATTCCCTGTGTTGGTCTTCCCGGGACGATTGACAATGACATTGCCTGCACCGAGTACACGATCGGTTTTGACACCGCGATGAATGTCGCGATGGAAGCGATCGACAAGATTCGTGACACCATTACTTCTCATCATCGCTGTGCGATTGTTGAAGTGATGGGCGCGAGAGCAGGCTGGGTTGCACTGGAGGTCGGTATTGCGACTGGTGCTTCCTATATTGCGCTGCCGGAGAACCTTCTGCCGGGCGAATCTCCCAAGGAGCGTTACGAGCGTATCAAGAAGGAGATTGCTGACCGTCTGAAAGAGGGCCAGGAAAAGGGCAGAAAGAACTTTACGGTCGTTGTTGCAGAGGCGGTCACTTCGCTGAACAAGGTTGCGACGGTTGAAGAGATGGCGGAGGAGATCATGGATATGACCGGCATTGATACGAGAGGTACCTGCCTGGGCCATATTCAGCGCGGCGGAAGCCCGACGCTTCGTGACCGTGTTGCAGCTACCCGGATGGGCTATCATGCGGTTC
Source organism: Ruminococcaceae bacterium UBA1448 (assembly GCA_002329405.1). Lineage (GTDB taxonomy): Bacteria > Bacillota > Clostridia > Oscillospirales > Ruminococcaceae > Faecivivens. The sequence goes on from DCTE01000145.1 coordinate 18,841, forward strand.
AGATCCTGAAAGAGGGGATCGGCAACCGTGTTGTCGGTGAGAAAAACGGTGTTGTTTATGATATGGACATCCAGGAAGGTTTGTCCATGAAGAAATATCTGCCGGAAGATCTGCTGGACATCTGGAGAAAAGTCGGCTATTAATTTTATTTGAATATCAGAATTATTTGAATATCGAAGCCCGGCATGCGGTGGCTGTATCCACTGCATACCGGGCTTTTGAGCATCAATCGAGGGTTTCAAAGTTGCCGATGCCATGTTTGTCAATGAATGAGAGGTCAGGATATGAAACAGATCAAAATACTTTTGGCAGCATTTTTGACACTTAGTATACTTGGTGCTTGTGCCCCGTCGCAGTCCGTTCAGGTAGAATCTTCTCTTCCTGGCGATAGGATACGTGTTATTCCGCATGTAGAGATTGATTATCAAACTTTTGAAGAAACAGTTGCAGACTGTACCGATATTATTCGCGGCCGTTTTGTAACGGAACATGAATACGATGAATATTCCGAACTTGAGTTTACCGTTTTAGAGGTTTGTAAAGGCCAGACACAGTCTGATTCAATTTTTGTTATGAATTGTCCAAAGCAGGCCACAATTGAAGGGACGGGATATTCCTATCTGACCGATTCAAATGTATATGAAGAAGGCCAAGACTATCTTCTTGTGCTGGATAGAACGTCTTCCGTTTATTATGAACATGATCGGTATACACAGCCAGGGGATATTTATATTCCTCTTACTACATCAGAAAGTTGTACCATGTATGGACAAGACCTGTCTGCTCATTCTGAAATAGATATGTCTTCTGTATCAGCAGATATTTACACAGAAGTGAAAAATGTCATTGCCAGTATACCGTCCACAGCTTCGGAAACAGGCCTGGTAGGGAGTACAGCATTTATTGATACCGACAGCATTTCTGAAACAGCGGATTTTGCTGGTTACATTTTCCGAGTAAAGGTTGGAGAGTTGTATGTTTCGGGAAAATACAATGGAACGGAAACATTCCGCTGCTCAATTGAAGAAATCTATCGGGGAAATCTGACAGGGGAGGAAAAAAGTGCAGGTATTTTAGTCCCATTTTTCAGCGGAACAGCGCAGGAAGGGGACGAGTTCCTTCTGCTTTTGACACGGGCAGGCGAAACTTCTAAAGTTTATACTTTTTCATCGAAGGTGGCTGCGATCCGCGTGGAAGATACGGCTGCCGTTGAGACAGTGTTGGAACAAATTGCAGAGTGACGTGAAAAGTAAAAACGTATGTCTGGTTTTGATCGCCAGACATACGTTTTTTAATCTAATGTTTCAAACCCGCTGCCGATGCCATGTTTGACGCGGTCTTCAACCTCGGCGCGCTTGGCGTCGTTGAAGCGGTCGAGCGTNNCAGATAGCCGGTGATCCGGCGGATCCGTTCAAAGGGTTCCGGCTCCAGCTGCCAGGACAGGTCAACGAAATCCCCGTCCAGCTTGATGTCGATGGAGGAGAACTTGCGTCCGGGATATTTGTCTTTTACATAGGAAACGTAGGCGTCGATCTCCTGCTGGGGGATATTGCCGCCGGTGACGGTTACAGTTGTATTCATATCGGTACTCCCTTTCCAAATATAGTACGTTAAAATGAAATGTACACTAGATATAGGTGCATTAACTATACTATACCGCTGTTTGAGCCGGTTGTCAAGAGAATGCGTTTTTTTGTATCGGAAAGGCCTTGACAATATAGGTCAGACAAGTTATAATAACATCATACAGCAAATAACCCGCCGCTGCGGGATTGGAAAAGATCATCAAAAGGAAAGGATCTGGATATCATGAGAAGTGATCATGTAAAGAAGGGCGCCAACTGCGCGGCTTCCCGTTCGCTGTTCAACGCGCTGGGCTATACCCGTGAGGAGATGGAGCGTCCGCTGATTGGCGTCGT
>DCTE01000203.1:0-3647 GCA_002329405.1 Ruminococcaceae bacterium UBA1448
CGATGCACTCCTCCTGGGAAACCGCAGGCGGAAAAGACCTGGAATGGATGGTTAGGGGAATGACTGCATTTTATCAGACTGGGCTTCGCTGTTTGGGCGACTGCGACTGGGAAATCGAGCCCAGAGAAAATCTTGAATGNNGTCTATAATAAATAGCGTGCTATAGTATAGCACGCTAAAGCATAACAAACTATATACGGAAAGGAAGCGAAAAAATGGTAAATTCGTGCCATGTTTCGGAATCTGACATCCCGATTGGCGCTAAAATCAAATTTATTCACCTAGCTTTTGAAAACCGTTTCAATCAAAATCTTCAGGAACTCAATCTGACCTCTTCTCAAATGCATCTGCTGGTCTATCTTGACAGATGTGAAAATGAAGGGGAAAAAGTCAATCAGAGAATGATTGAAAAGCATCTGCACCTGTCCAATCCTACGGTAACCGGCCTGTTGCAGCGACTGGAAGCCAAAGGATTTGTCAGCCGAAAAGTCAGTGATACCGATGGCAGAAATAAAGAAATTCTGCAAACTGAAGCCTGCAAAGCTCTCCACAGTGAAATGCACCGCAGACTTCAGGCGGAGAACGACAGGATGATTGGTGGGTTGTCTGAAGAGGAAACTCAGGAGCTCAACCGACTGTTAATGATCGTGCTGAAAAATATGCAGGACTAATTTGCCTGACGCATATTTTTTCATACATCAACTCATTACTGAGGAAGGAAGGAATTGTATGGTCAAGAAACTGGCCTCCTGTATCGGCGAATACAGGAAGTTCGCAATCGCGACCCCGATTATCATGCTGGGTGAAGCGATCATGGAGATTCTGATTCCGCTTATCATGGCGAACATGATCGACTACGGTATTCAGAACAAAGATGTCAGTTATACTGTGCGTATGGGTATACTGATGATCCTTTGCACCCTGTTTTCCCTCGCCTGTGGCGCAGGCGGCGGTGTCTGCGCGGCACATGCCGCAATGGGTTTTGCAAAAAACCTGCGTGCAAAACTGTTCCGCAAGGTTCAAACCTTTTCATTCGCAAATATTGACAAGTTTTCNNCCGTTTGACGACCGACGTTACCAATACCCAGAACGCTTTCCAGATGGCAATTCGTATGGCAGTCAGAGCACCGGCCATGATGATCGGTGCCGCAGTCATGGCGATCCGTATCAATCCGACCCTGTCGACTGTCTTTATTGTTGTTATCCCGATTCTTGCAGTATGCCTTTTTCTGATCATGTCCAACGCACATCCGCGATTCGGAATCATGATGGAAAAATATGACGCGCTGAATACCTCCGTACAGGAAAACCTGACCGGTATCCGTGTTGTCAAGGCGTTTGTCCGTGAAGACTATGAAATGCGCAAGTTTAACGACTCTGCTGACCAGGTCAGAAAGGCACAGCTGCGCGCAGAAAAGCTGGTTATCCTCAATAGCCCGGTCATGCAGCTGTGTATGTATGGCTGCATCCTGGCGGTACTGTGGTTCGGCGGCAACATGGTCGTCGCCGGCACCTTCCAGGTCGGCAAACTGTCCTCCTTTATCAGCTACGTCATGCAGACATTGACCAGCCTGATGATGCTGTCCATGGTTATTATGATGTTTACCATTTCGATGGCCTCGATGCGCCGTATCTGTGAAGTTCTTGATGAAGTGCCGGAAATCGGTGAAGTCAGCCAGCCCGTTATGGAAGTAAAAGATGGTTCAATTGAATATAAGGATGTTTCTTTCTCTTACAGCAAAGATCCCAGCAATCTGACCCTTCAGCACATCAATCTGTCGATCAAATCCGGCGAAACCATTGGTATTATCGGCGGTACCGGCAGTGCGAAATCAACCCTCGTGCAGCTGATCCCCCGGTTGTATGACATCACCAGCGGCCAGCTGCTGGTAGGTGGGGTAGACGTCCGGGAATACCAGGAAGAAGCCTTGCGCAATGCAGTTTCGATGGTTTTGCAGAAAAACGTCCTGTTCTCGGGTACCATCCGTGACAACCTCAAATGGGGCGATGAAAACGCATCTGATGAAGAGATCATTGAAGCCTGCAAAGCAGCTGACGCCTATGAATTTATCCAGTCCTTCCCATATGGCCTGGATACCGACCTGGGACAGGGCGGTGTAAACGTATCCGGCGGTCAGAAACAGCGTCTATGTATCGCACGTGCACTGCTGAAAAAGCCGAAGATTCTTATTCTGGATGACTCGACCAGTGCAGTTGATACCGCTACCGACGCACGTATCCGCGCAGCTTTCCGTGAAAAGTTGTCGGATACTACCACCTTGATTATCGCACAGAGAATTACCTCGGTTCAGGATGCGGATAAAGTCATTGTCCTGAATGACGGTCAGATTGATGACTTTGGTACGCCCGCAGAATTGATGGAGCGCAACCAGATTTATCGTGAGGTTTATCAGCAGCAGCAGAAAGGAGCGAGAGAGTAATGCCAGGACCCAGAGGAGGCGGACGCCCGATGCAGAAGCCGAAAAATGCCGGTGCTACAATCCGTCGGGTAGTCAAATACTTATCCGCATACAAGTTCTTTTTGCTGGTTGTTACTGTCGCCATTATTTTCAGCGCACTCGCCAGCGTTATCGGTACATCTTATATGAAGACCATCATCGACGATTATATCGAGCCGATGGTTCATAACTACAGTGACGAGCTGATGCATGGTTTTATCCTGACCCTGCTCAGAATGGGCTCTGTTTATCTGATCGGTGCGCTGTGCACCTACATTTCGGCCAGAATGATGCTGCATGTGTCAACTAAAACACTGTACAACATCCGTACCGATATGTTCAACCATATGGAAGCACTGCCGATCCGCTACTTTGATACCNNNCGTTATACAAACGATATCGACACACTCCGCGAACTGTTGTCCAACTCGATGACCATGCTGATTTCATCCAGCATTACCGTTATTTCTGTACTGACAATGATGCTGATTTATTCCTGGCAGCTGACTTTGCTGCTGATCTTACTGTTTTCAGCGATGCTGGTTGTCATCCGCTTTTTCGGCGGACGTTCCGGCCGCCTGTTCACNNAACGGTTATATCGAAGAAATGATGGACGGTGTCCGTGTTGTCAAGGTTTTCTGTCATGAGGATAAAGCGATTGAAGAGTTTGAAAAGCTCAACGACAAACTGTGCAGCGCCGCTACTCAGGCAAACACCTATGCCAACTCGATGATGCCGATTATGGCCAACCTGACCAACGTCCATTATGCACTGACCGCAGTTGTCGGTGCAATTCTGGCAATCCAGAACATCCTGTCACTTGGTACGGTCGTTGCATTTTTACAGTATGTCCGCAACTTCTCTATGCCGGTCACCCAGATTTCTCAGCAGGTCAACAGCATCCTGAATGCTTTGGCTGGTGCTGAACGTGTCTTTAACCTGATCGACGAAAAACCGGAAGTCAACGATGGCTATGTTACGATTGTCAATGCCCGCAAGGAAGCTGACGGCACGCTGACCGAATGCAAGGAGCACACCGGCGTGTGGGCATGGAAACATCCCCACAAAGCTGACGGCACCGTCACCTACACTGAGGTGCTGGGTAAGGTCGAATTTGACAACGTTGTTTTTGGTTATGTTCCCGAAAAGACTGTTCTGAACGGTATCAGCCTTTACGCAAAACCCGGC
>DCTE01000203.1:3706-10347 GCA_002329405.1 Ruminococcaceae bacterium UBA1448
CCGTTATGACGGTATCAATATCAACAAGATTGATAAAAAGGCACTGCGCAGAAGCCAGTCGATCGTTTTGCAGGATACCCACCTGTTTACTGGTACGGTTGCGGACAACATCCGTTACGGCAAACTGGATGCAACAGATGAAGAGATCCGCCGTGCCGCCAAACTGGCAAATGCCGATTTCTTTATCACCCATCTGCCGCAGGGATATGATACCATGTTAACCAGCGATGGTGCCAACCTCTCGCAGGGGCAGCGTCAGCTGATTGCAATTGCGCGTGCGGCAGTTGCCGATCCGCCGGTACTGATTCTGGACGAAGCGACCTCTTCGATTGATACCAGAACAGAGGCACTGATTGAAAAGGGTATGGACTCGCTGATGGATGGGCGCACAACCTTTGTTATCGCACACCGTCTGTCGACTGTCCGCAACTCAAATGCGATCATGGTACTGGAAAACGGCCGTATTATTGAACGCGGCAACCATGAAGACCTGATCGCCCAGAAGGGCAAATATTACCAGCTTTATACCGGTATGTTTGAACTATCCTGATGATATTACGCAACAAAACCGCCCTGTTTTTAGCAAGGCGGTTTTATCATAGACACATATTGTAAAAGGAAATCCCGGAAGCGATAACTTCCGGGATTTTTATCGTTAATGGAGATTTATCATGCTTCTTCGCCGACAGAATCCTCGGACACACCTGATTCTTTTTCTGCTTCGATTTCTGCATTGACCGCCGCGACAATTTCACGGTTTGCGTTATGTTCCTCAAGGGTAGCAGCAAAGTAAACTTTGCCATTCATATCGCTGCAAAAATAAAAGGCATCACAGTCAGGATCAGGATTGAGCAGGGCGTCAAACGCGACTGAACCAGGATTATTAATCGCACCGGCCGGAAGGCCCTTACACTGATAGGTGTCGTAGGCAGCAGCCAGTTCTTCATTATCGGCAATATATTTCTGAGCATAGGTACGGGTCGGATTGCTCTGCAAACGGGGATAATCGGGGGATGCCAGCCGGTTTTGGAAAACAGCCGAAATAGAATAACGATAGCTGCTGGAACCGCCTTCTGCCTGAAGGATAGACGCGAAGGTAACCGCTTCATGCAGTGTGTATCCCATTTGCTCAAACTGTGCAACCATTTCATCAGTGACATTCTGCTCAAACTGCAGCAGCATCATCTTAACGACAGAGTCTGCGCTCTGACCGGTATAAAAGGTATACTTTTTCGGATAAAGATATCCTTCGTACCGGTACAGCAACCCATCGGGGATCTGCTCATTATACTTAAAGGGGTGCCAGTTATTCACTGCTTTGACAAAATCTGCCTGTGTGCAGACATCATATTCTTCCAGCAGCGAGCCAAAATAATTGGCATCGTAGTTGGCATACATCGTAAGGGAAACCTTTTCGCCAGTCGCGACAATTTCTTTGCTTCCATCAGAAGAATAGGCAGCAGACGGTGTCCCACTGACAGCAGAAGCAATCAGCAGACCATCTTCGTCAAAACTATAATTAATGCCGTCGATCTGAATGATACCGGTCTGAAGTTTTCCTTCCATATTTGCAAAATACCGTTCATCGCCATCCACGATCCACCCGGTCTGCAACGTTCCATCTTCGCCAAAGCGGTACCAGTAACCATTGTCATACACCCAGCTTTTAGACATCGCACCGTTTACCCGGAAGTACCGCAGCACACCGTCAACTGTCAAAAAGCCGCGGGCTGTTTCACCCGTTGCCGTCAGATAATAAGTATCATCGACCCATTGAGAAGTCAGCATCTTTCCGGTATCATCAAAGTAATACCAGTTAGNNACAGCCATCCCGAACGGGGTACACCACTCGAATCAAACGCATACCATTCACCGTCAATCTGTGTCCAGTTTCTGGCCATACTGCCATTTGGTTTGAGGTAGTAATTGATGCCATTCTCAGAATACCAGCCTGTCACCATATTGCCATTGGCATCAAAACGATACCAGTTTCCATTTATGTATTTCCAACAGTTGACTGTCAAACTGCCATTTTCGTCGGTATATTGATAATTGGAACCAGAAGAATCCTGAATCCAGCCGGCGCTGGCAGTGACGGAAGCCATACAGGCAGCTGTCGTGAATGCAATCAATGCGGCAAGTGCTTTTTTCCAAATTCCTGTCATAAGTTCATCCTTTCTTTGATTATACCTGAAACAAACGCTTACAATAGCTTATATTTTATCATATATCTGCAATTTTGTCAAAACGCGGGGGATTGGCTATCAAAACAGACGGGTATTTTAGCTAAAAGACTTGCTAAAGCATTGCAGCTGTAGTATAATGATCTCATGTCTCGTCATACAAGTTGAGTAAATATATGGGAAAGGAAGAAATAGATGTGAACAAGCTCCTGCAAACAGCTTATGACTATATTGACCGCAACCATCAGGCAATGATCAGCCTCTGGAAAAACATCGTGTCCATCGAAAGTCCATCATCTGACCAACAGGCGGTTGGACGAATTGCTGCTCATCTGGATACCTATTGTGACGCAATGGGAATGAGCCGGAAAATTTTTTCTTTTGAAAAAGCAGGTCCAACCTTTATGGCATGGACAACTCCTGGCAGCAGCAAACCAGTTGCACTGATCGGGCATATGGATACGGTACATCCAGTCGGAAGTTTCGGCTCAAACCCATTTCTGATTGATGGCGATACCGTCACTGGCCCCGGTGTGCTCGACTGTAAAGGCGGCGTTGTCGCAGCAATTTACACGATACGCGCACTGAAAGCAGCAGGCTATCAGGAACGTCAGCTTAAGTTAATTCTGTCGGGCGATGAAGAAGTCGCGCATGCGTTATCTGGTGGGGAAGGCGGAAAGATCTTTGAACAAGAAACGACCGACTGTGCGGCAGTCCTCAACTGCGAAACGGGCATCCGGGGCGGGGATGTGACCATCCGACGCAAAGGCGGCGCAATTTTTGTTGTTGAAATCGAAGGGAAAGCCGCGCATGCAGGCAAGGAGCCGGAAAAAGGAGTCAGCGCTATCCGACAGGCGGCGGAAATGATTCTTGCAATTGAACAGAAAACCGACTTCTCCGGTACGACTTATAACTGCGGTCGGATTGAAGGGGGAAAGGGGGCCAACATCGTACCCGACTATTGCCGGTTTACAGTTGGCATCCGGTACTGGACCAATGCGCAGTATCAAGAGGCCGAAGCCTTTCTGCGGGAACTGTGCGAACATCCATCGGTAACCCAGACCCGCTGCCGAATCTCACAAAACGGCTTTTATCCGGCAATGGAGCCGGTCGAAAAGACTGACCATCTGCTGAAAATCTACCAGCAGTGCTGCCTAGAGCTCGGACTTCCTGCTCCAAAGGGAACCTGTCAGGGCGGCTGTTCGGACAGTGCGTTTGTCGCAAGGGCGGGAATCCCAGTATTGTGCAGCCTGGGAGTCGCGGGTGAAGGGCCGCACACCTTGCAGGAATGGGCGGAGATTTCTTCCCTTGCTGTTCAGTGCAAAAAAATGATCGCAACCATCCTGGCTTTGCCGGAAGATTTTTGAAAGGCGGAAAAAACGATGTCTCAGCAAACAAAGCAGCCAGCACAGAAAAAAAAGAAATTTCCCAACGCGCTGGTTATTGTATTTTGTATTATGATCCTGGCGATGATCCTGACCTGGGTAGTTCCAGCCGGTCAGTACAGTACTCTGCCGGACAGCAGCACCCTTGACCCAAACAGCTACCATCAGGTTGAACAAAGCCCGGTTGGTTTATGGGGATTGCTGGATGCTGTCTTCCAGGGGATGAGCAACGCATCTTCTATTATCGTTTTCACCTTTTTAGTTGGTGGATATTTTAACGTTCTGATCGAAAGCAGGTCTGTCGACGGATTTCTCAGTTTCCTGATGCGCAAGCTGGGCAGCCGATCCATGCTGATTATTCCGGCACTGGTTCTGATTATGAGCCTGCTGGGGGCAACCGGCGTTATGGCCAATCCGGTCGTCGCGGTCATACCGATCGGTATTCTGCTGGCCAAAAAGCTCAAAATGGACCAGATTGTGGGACTGGCTGTCATGTATCTCGCAGCCTATGGCGGCTATGCAACCAGTCCGATCTGTGCAATGACAGTTCAGGTCGCACAGAAGATCGCAAACATTCCTCAGCTGTCCGGCTTTGGTTTTCGGTGCATTATCTGGCTGGTTTTCTTTATTCCGACGTTGCTGTACATTATGCGTTATGCGCTTCGTGTCCGCAAAGACCCATCCAAAAGCCTGATGGGGGATGCAGCATTTGATGGAGATGAGTCTTCCATCAGCGCACCGTTTACCTGGCGGCACGCGCTGGCATTGTTGGGACTGGTTGCAGGACTGGGAGTATATACAGTCGGTTCGCTGAGATACAACTGGGGAATGAGCTATATGGCAACCATTATGCTGATCGTTGCGTTGTTCGCAGCATTTATCACCAAAATGGGCGTCAATGGATTTGTCCAGGGATTCCTCAAAGGCTCTCAGCAGATGACTTTCTCCGCCACGCTGATTGGCCTTGCTTCCGGTGTATCGGTAATCCTGACCAGCGGTTCGGTGCTGCATTCGATTGTCTACGGAATGGGAATCGCACTCAACAGCATGCCCCATTTTTTTGCAGGCCCCGTCATGTTCTGGTTCAACCTGCTGTTTAACTTCTTTGTCAACTCTGGTTCCGGTCAGGCAACGGTTATCATGCCGATCATGGCACCGCTGGCAGATGTCGTAGGGGTAACCCGTCAGGCGGCTGTCACCGCTTTCCAGCTGGGCGATGGCCTGTCCAACATTATTTTCCCGACCAGCGGAACAATGATGGCCTGCCTGGCGCTGTCAGGGGTTGACTACAAAAAGTGGATCAAATGGGTATTCCCGCTGTTTCTGGTATGGGTGGTACTGGGTACCATCACGATTATGGTAATTGTTGCAAGCGGCGTCGCCTGATAGCATCTGACAAAGCAAAAGCGTCCCGGTTTCGGTAAGCCGGAACGCTTTTTTCATGAATTTGTTACCGTTGCAGTTTCAAGCTGATCTCACCGCTGTTCAGGGCAACCAGACTGCCATCTTCCCGACGGACGATCAATTCACCCTGTTCATTGATATCCTCTGCAACTGCGGAATAGGTTTCCTTAAAAGAAACTACCTCCACTGTTTCACCAAGGAAGAAGAGAGCATCCCGATAGATTTGCAGAAACTCTTTTTTATTTTTGGGGAATTGCCCGTCAACATAATACTTTTCGAAGTTTTTCACCAGTGCTGCCGCATAATCCGCTGGGTGAATCCGCTTACCGGTCTCGCTCAGCACTGAACCTGCAATCTCTCGGATAGACGGGTCAAAATCTTCATAATTCTGAAACAGGTTGATACCGATACCGACGATGATATTCTGAATTCTTCCGCTTTCACCTTCGATTGAGGCCTCGGTCAGGATACCGCAGATTTTTCGCCGGTTCATATAGACATCGTTGGTCCATTTGATCTGTGGGCGGATGCCGGTCAACTGCTCAACCGTATCGACAACAGCCACTGCCGCCAAAAGGGTGACCGTACTGATATCCGCCATTGCGATCATTTGGGGACGAAGCAGAATCGAAAGATAAACGCCGGCTTTTTCAGGAGAATAAAACTTCCGTGAAAGCCGTCCGATTCCATTCGTTTGTTGAGAGGCAACGACAACTGCGCCATCCGGCAGCTCGGGCGTATTTTTCGCATAGGTATTGGTTGAATCAATAACCGGAAAGTAACGGAGAACCTGTCCAAGTGTATGGGTTTGCAGACGTTTACGGATTTCGTATTCTGATATCACGTCGCTGTCACTTAACAGATAACCTTTGCTGGGTTCTGCCGTAATCTGATAGCCTTCCTGCTGAAGGGCACTGATCTGTTTCCATACAGCTGTCCGGGAGATAGACAGGCGTTCGGCAATTTCGCCACCGGACAGCAACCGGCCGTCACTCTGTTCCAGCAGCTGAAGAATCTGATATTTGGTTGTCAACTCAACCTCCATCCTTTCGTTTACAAGCTATTATAATGATACCACCCCTGCCCGGATTGTCAAGTACCGCTTCGACTTCGGGATAGTAAAAAGCCGCTGCCAGGCAAGCAGCGGCTTTTGATGTACTTCACCTTATACTGGGCAAAACAGCCTGTTCCAGGATCAGTTCCACCACATTTCGGTCATTTTGGGCTGGAAGATCAGAACTTCTTTCAGGAAGGAGATGGCTTTGTCCAGACCTTCCAGAGGAGTCATCAGGCTGTCTTCATGTTCGATCGACAGAGCACCTTCATAGCCAACTTTACGCAGAGTGGAAACAATCTCTTTCCAGTAAGAATAGTCGTTGCCATAACCAACACTGCGGAAAATCCAGCTGCGGTTCATCTCATCCGAGAAGTTCTTGGTATCGAGAACGCCGTTGACAGCGGTGTTATATTTGTCAATCTTGGTATCCTTTGCATGGAAGTGGAAGATTGCGTTTTCCTTGCCCAGTGCGCGGATAGCAGCAACAGGATCAACACCCTGCCAGATCAGATGGCTGGGGTCGAAGTTGGCACCAATCTCGGGGCCGACAGCTGCACGGAGCTTGAGCAGGGTTTCAACGTTGTAAACGCAGAAGCCGGGGTGCATCTCAAA
>DCTE01000170.1:0-2327 GCA_002329405.1 Ruminococcaceae bacterium UBA1448
GGTATGATGTTTGGCTTTGCCTGCGACGAAACCCCTGAGCTGATGCCGCTGCCCATTTCGCTGGCGCACAGGCTCTCCCGCCGCCTGACCGAGGTTCGCAAAAACGGGACGCTGCGTTATCTGCGCCCCGACGGCAAGACCCAGGTTACCGTTGAATATGAGGACGACCGCCCGGTCAGAATCGACACCATCGTCGTTTCCACCCAGCATGCGGAAGACGTTTCCCTCGAACAGATCCGCGAGGATATCCTGCGGGAGGTCGTCACCCCGATCATTCCGGCTGAACTGCTGGATGAAAATACCCGTTATTTTGTCAACCCGACCGGACGTTTTGTCATCGGCGGACCTGCCGGCGACTCCGGCCTGACCGGACGCAAGATCATTGTCGACACCTACGGCGGATACGCCCGTCACGGCGGCGGCGCATTCTCCGGTAAGGACCCGACCAAGGTTGACCGCAGTGCAGCCTATGCTGCCCGCTGGGTTGCAAAAAATGTTGTCGCCGCCGGACTTGCCCACAAGTGCGAAATCGAGCTGGCCTACGCTATCGGCGTCGCTCATCCGGTTTCGGTCATGGTCGACACCTTCGGCACCGGCAGTATCCCGGATGCTGAGATCGAAGCAGCGATCGAAAAGGTCTTTGACCTGCGCCCGACCGCGATTATCAACCGTCTTGATCTCCGCCGCCCGATCTACCGCGCGCTTGCCAGCTATGGGCATATGGGCCGGGAAGACCTGGATGTCAGCTGGGAAAAGACCGATATGACAGACGCACTGCGCAAGGCGGCGGGATTGGAGTAATGCGCAATACAACGCTGTGTTACCTTGAGCGGAACGGAAAGCTGCTGATGCTCTTTCGCAACAAAAAGAAGCAGGATGAAAACCATGGCAAATGGATTGGCGTTGGCGGTAAATTCGAGGAGGGCGAAACCCCTGAAGAATGCGCCATTCGCGAAGTGTATGAAGAAACCGGGCTGAAGATGGACTCTCCCCGTCTGCGCGGAATCGTCACCTTTGTGATGCAACCGCTGTCGACCGAGTATATGTTTGTCTATACCGCCGACAACTTTACCGGACAGCTCATCAACCCGGACAGCTGTCCCGAAGGAGTGTTGCGCTGGGTTGACCGGGATGAGGTTTGCAAACTGCCGGTCTGGGAAGGCGACCGGATTTTTCTGAAACTGCTGATGGAAGGGCATCCCTTCTTTTCCCTCAAGCTGTGCTATGACCCGTCAGGCAGGCTGACAGACGCGGTGCTGGACGGAAAGCAGCTTCCGCTCGAATAATCCATATAAAAAATGCAGTAAAAAACTGCAAGGCGATCTTCTGAATGCCTTGCAGTTTTTATTTTGCTCAATATTGGGACAGATACTCTGCCGCACCAAAATAGAGGGAAGAAAATCGCTTGGGCGTCATCCCGCAGTAACGTTTGAAAGTCTTGATAAAATAATTGATATCCCGATACCCGACCCGCTCGGAGATATCCCGAACCGTCACCTTTTCCCGTATCAACAGGTCACAGGCCCATTCAATCCGCCGGACATTGATATAAGTAAACGGCGTCATTCCGGTCATCCGCTGGAAAAAGCGGCAGAAATACTTGGAAGATAACCCAATTTCAGCTGCCAGCTGATCAAGCGTCATCTGCTCACAGAGATGGCTTTCTATCATCTGCAGCACCGTTTTCAGGTGGGAAAGCTGCCGGGCGGAAAAAGCAGTCGTTTCAGGAGGCAGCGTGGTATAGGCACCTTCTGTATAAGCCAGCATGATCTGTCTGAGATCAGAAATACAGCTGTCAAAATATCGGGAGGACAAAATCAGCCCACCAATAAAGTTGTGCAGGCAGGCAATCAGCGCCTGGTTGTCATCCCGTATACACAGACAGCTTCCCCGCGGAGAAAACGAGATATCCTGACTGTTGGGCAGCCGCATAAACCGTGCCGGGTCAAAAACCAGTACATCCAGTTCTGCCCCCATCAGTTTCCAGGAAATCAGCGTCCCAGCACCAATATACAGCACATCTCCCGCGCTGAGGGTATATTTCTGGCAGTTAAGCCAGACTTCGAGCATCCCGTCCCGCAGATGGACCAGCTGGGGATATCCCCGCCAATGGGTTTGTCTTGACTGAATTGGGAAATCCTTTTTCAGCCGGTAATAAAAATACGGTTTGCCGCCGGGAAGTTCATTTGCAGCAGTCGTCTCCATGTTACAGATAGAGATTCACTTCTTTCATTTGATGTCGATATTCCGGCAAAAGCCGCCGGTACGGATTATTTAATATATTTATTGTAAACAAGAATGGATAATAAGTCAAGAAGCTACCGGAA
>DCTE01000170.1:2364-4378 GCA_002329405.1 Ruminococcaceae bacterium UBA1448
TTTTCAGATTCAGAAAAAGCGGTTATAATCGACAGTTTTTGCGTATAAAAATATCGTAAGTTTATGAGGTTTGTGAATGGAAAATGACGGCAAATACGGTATAATTATAACTGTTCTGTTGAATGCCTTCTAATAGGTTGTATATTTTTTGTATATTCAGTCGGGCAGACAACAATATGGCGGCAGGAAGATTTTAAAAGAGCTTTCCTGACCGCCTGTTTCCATTTAAAAAAATCAAAAAGGAAGGTATCCTGTCATGAAAAAAATGCTCACCATCCTGCTGGCCGGTCTGACCGCCGCCAGCCTGCTTGCCTCTTGTGGTTCTGCCGATGGCAACTCCTCCTCTGCTTCTGACAGCAGCACATCCAGCACGGAGTCCGCTTCCGGCGAGACCAGCGAAACCACCGAAGCAACAAACCGTCTGGAAGAGATCAAACAGAAGGGCGTCATCGTCCTGGCAACCTCTCCCGACTTTGCTCCGCAGGAATTTGAGGACATCTCCAGCGGCGAAAAGACCTATGTCGGATGCGACATTGATCTTGCCCAATACATTGCCGATTACCTCGGCGTAGAACTGGAAATTCAGGCAATGGACTTCCAGGCTTGCCAGGCTGCCGTTTCGACCGGCAAGGCGGACTTTTCTATCTCCGGCTATGCCTGGAAGGAAGACCGCGCCGAAAACTATGAGCTCACCGACTTTTTTGGCAAAGATGATGACGGACAGGTTGTCATCGTTCCTGCCGACAAAGCAGGTGATTATCAGTCCCCTGAAGACTTTGCCGGCAAGGTTATCGGCTGCCAGAACGGTTCGCTGCAGCTCTCGCTGACCGAAACCCAGCTGCCCGACGCTGAGGTTCAGCTGATTGACAACCTGGGCAGTGCGGTACTGATGGTCCAGAACAACAAGATTGATGGACTCGCATGTTCTGGCGGTCAGGCTGAAATCTATGTCGAGAAGAACAGTGCCCTTGCACTGGCTGACTGGGAATTTGAATACTCCAGCGATGGCAACGTCGCGCTGATCATGAAGGGTGAGACCGAACTGGTCGAAGAGATCAACAAGGCGATCGCTGAGGTCAACGAACAGGGTCTCTACCAGCAGTGGAAGGAAGAAGCGACTGAACTGGCCCTTTCACTGGGAATTGACGTCGGCTGATTCTGTTTAGGAAGGCTGCACAGTCCGAAAGGTGACTGTGCGGCTGTATTCATTTTTTATCATCTATCGGAAGGGAGCCTTGCCACTTGACCGTCATTGAAAACATGATTAAGATTTTGCAGCGGTACCCGAACCTGTTCCTGATCGGCACAGGATATACCCTGCTGCTGAGCGCGATCACCGTAATCTGCGCATCGGTTCTGGGTGCATTGCTGGCGTTGATGCGCCGCAGCCGGCTGCATATCGGGAAATTTTACCCGCTGCATCTGCTTGCAACCATTTACATCGAAATCGTCCGCGGCACGCCTATGCTGTTGCAGCTGTATTTCTTCTATTTCCTGCTGCCCGCCCTGCTTCCGTTTTTGGAAATGAGCGACTTTACCAGCATTACTGTCGCTTGTATCGTCAACTCGTCCGCCTATGTTGCCGAGATCATCCGTGCCGGTATCGACGCGGTCGACAAAGGCCAGACCGAAGCAGCCCGTTCGCTGGGCCTCAACAGCCGCCAGACTATGATCCGGGTCGTCCTGCCGCAGGCAATCAAAAATATCCTGCCGGCACTGTGCAACGAATTTGTCATGGTTATCAAGGAAACCTCACTGGCATCCACCTTCTTTGTCGGCGAACTGATGACCCAGTACAAGACCATTTCGGGCGCACTGTATCTGCCGATCGAACCGCTGATCATCGTCGGCTGCATCTATTTCATCCTGACCTTTACACTGTCCAAGTGCATTGCCGTCTTTGAAAGGAGGCTGAAGGCAAGTGAACGCTAACACCTTGATTCAGGTTGAAAACCTCTGCAAGAATTTCGGCCATCTGGAAGTCCTCAAAGGCATCACCGACCATATCGACAAA
>DCTE01000170.1:4385-14561 GCA_002329405.1 Ruminococcaceae bacterium UBA1448
CGGCAAATCCACCTTCCTGCGCTGCCTGAACCTGCTGGAAGTTCCGACCTCCGGCAAGATCTATTTTGAAGGGGTCGATATCACCGACAAAAAGGTCAACATTGACCTCCACCGTCAGAAGATGGGGATGGTTTTCCAGCACTTCAATGTCTTCCCGCATATGACAGTCGGCGAGAACATCACCCTGGCCCCCACCCTGCTGGGCAAGAAAAATAAGGCCGAGGCTGCCGAACAGGCAAAGGAACTGCTCAACCGTGTCGGCCTGCTGGACAAGATCGACGATTATCCCTCCCGTCTGTCGGGCGGCCAGAAACAGCGTCTGGCGATCGTCCGCGCACTGGCGATGGAGCCCGACGTCATGCTGTTTGACGAGCCGACCTCGGCGCTTGACCCCGAGATGGTCGGCGAGGTTTTGCAGGTCATCAAGGACCTGGTCAAGAGCGGCATGACCACCGTCGTCGTCACCCACGAGATGGGCTTTGCAAGAGAGGTCTCTGACCGTGTCTTCTTTATGGACGGCGGCATTATCGCCGAACAGGGCACCCCCTCTGAGCTTTTCGGCCATCCGCAGAACCCCAGAACACAGGAATTTCTGGGCAAGGTCCTCTACTGAGCGATTCAGGAACCGTTCCCTGCCGGGGAATGGTTCCTGTTTTTATATCAGGCGTTTTCCACCAGAGTAATTTAGCTAGAGAAATATTGCCTTGCGATATTTCTCTTTACAGCGGCGGAAAAGGCGAATATAATAAGATTATGATGCCAACAGAAAGGAAGATCAAACTATGGCTGACAAACAAAAATATCTGAACTGGCTGGATGAACACGCCGGACTTTTTGCAGATGTTTCCGACAGCATCTGGGAATATGCCGAGCTGTCGCTGATGGAGGAAAAATCCTGTGCACTGTACGTCAAACTGCTGCGGGAAGAAGGTTTCACCGTTGAAACCCCTGTCGCCAACATTCAGACCGGCTTCAAAGCAACCTACGGCTCCGGCCGCCCGGTCATCGGGATTCTCGCTGAATATGACGCGCTGACCGGCCTGTCCCAGGTTGCAGGTTCCACCACCCGCCAGGAACTGGTCAAAAACGGCACCGGCCACGGTTGCGGCCATCATATGCTGGGCGCAGGTGCAATGGCGGCGGCCTATGCGGTTAAGAAATATCTTGAGGATGCCGGCCCCGGCCATGGCACGGTCATCTTCTTCGGCTGTCCCGGCGAAGAGGGCGGCGCCGCCAAGGCGTTTTATGCCCGCGACCAAGTCTTTGACGGGCTGGACATCGCGCTGACCTGGCACCCGGGCGACATCAACGCCGTCCGCACCGGTTCCTGCAACTCCTGCATCCAGACCGAGTACCGCTTCACCGGTATCGCCTCCCATGCGGCAGGCGCACCTGACAAGGGCCGTTCGGCACTGGACGCAGTTGAGCTGATGAACATTGGCGTGCAGTTTCTGCGGGAACATATGCCCGACCACGACCGCATCCACTATGCGATCACCGACGCAGGCGGCAACTCCCCCAACGTCGTCCAGCCGCGTGCACGGGTGCTGTACATGGTCCGTTCCGAGCTGGCAAAGAATGTCCGCAAATTGCAGGCGCGGGTGGATAAAATCGCCGAAGCTGCCGCAATGATGACCGAGACCAGGATGGAAAAGCGGTTCATCGACGGCTGCGGCAACACCGTTCCCAACGAAGTATTGGAAAAGCTGATGTACAAAAACTTTGAAGAAGTCGGTGTTCCGCATTATACTGATGACGAACTGGCCTATGCACAGGCAATTGTTGACGGGTTTGAGCTTCCTGCCGATGGGCTGCCGGGACGGGGCGAATTCTATGAGTCCGCCGAGTGCCAGAAGATTATTGCAAAGCTGTCGGACAACGGCAAAAAGCCGCTCAACGACTTCCTGATGCCGTTTGTCCATTCCAATCAGGTCAGCTGCGGCTCGACCGACGTCGGCGACGTCTCCTGGCTGGTGCCGACCGTCCAGTGTTCGGCTGTCGGATTTGTTTCGGGCGCACCCGGGCACAGCTGGCAGAATGTTTCCTGCGGCCACACCTCGATTGCACACAAGGGCCTGCTGACCGCCGGCAAGGTTATCGCCGCAACCGCGATCGACCTTTATGAGAGCCCTGAAACAGTCAAAGCCGCCAAGGAAGAGTTTGACAGCATTGTCGTTCCGGCTGGCGGATATTGCTGTCTGGTGCCGGAAGATGCCGTTCCGACCAAGATCGACGACCCCTGGGATTGACAAAAGCAGTAAAACGCGGTATAATGCCAGTAACTTTGGGCACCGCCAGGATAACTGACGGTAAATTCTGAGGGGCCGGACAGCAGACCCGCTGTCCCGGTGCACCCACAATATTGGAGGTAATTTTTTTGGACGACGGGCGAACGTGGCTCATTCTTCTTCTGGTGATTTCGACGCTGCTGAGCTGCTATATATCGGCAGTTTTATCGGCGATCACCCACCTTTCGGATGTTACGCTGCATGACAAGGCGGAAGACGGCGATGCAAAGGCTGTACTGCTCGACCGGCTGATGCACGGCAGTTTCCTGGACAGTGTACGGACCCTCAGCTCCTTTTTTGGCTGTGTCACGACTCTGGTTTCGGGCTGGCTGCTGTATAGTGTTTTTTACCGGCTGTTTGAACAGCTGTGGGAAGACGTCAGTGCCGGATTGCTGCGGGGCGCAACCTGGCTGGCAGCAGTACTGGTCATTTCTTTCTGTTTTATTATTGTGGTCCGCAAGATTCCGGGGCGGCTGGGCAAAAAATACGCCGACCGCTTTGCATTTTCCAGTGTGTCAACCATGCACTGGCTTGTACGGGTATTTTTCCCGCTGTGCGGAATCATCCGGCTGGTCTCCCGCTGGATTGGCAGACTGTTTGGCATTGGCCGCGAGGCGGAAAACGAACAGGAAACCGTCACCGAAGAGGATATCCGGCTGATGGTGGATACCGGCGGCGAGATGGGCACGATTGAAAAGAGCCAGCAGGAGATGATCGAAAACATCTTCGAGTTTGACGACAACACGGCCGGGGATGTGATGACCCACCGTACAGACGTCGTCGCGGTCGAAGAAACAGCAACTGTTGCCGATGTCGCGTCGCTGGCGGTCGAAACCGGATTCTCCCGGCTGCCTGTCTACAAAAAGAATCTGGACAACATTACCGGCGTCATCTATGTCAAGGACCTGCTCAAACTGGTCGCGGATAAATCCGCCATCGGCGAAGACCTGTCTGCAATGCCCATCACCGGTTATATCCGCCCGGTCATCTATGTACCGGAATCTGCTGGCTGCCGTGCACTGTTTGCACGTTTCAAGGCGACCAAGACCCATATTGCGGTCGTAGTCGACGAATACGGCGGAACGGCCGGCCTGGTATGTATGGAGGACATTCTGGAATCCATCGTCGGCGATATTGAGGACGAGTACGACGAGCAGGAAGAGGAAGTCAGCCGTCTGAAGGAAAACGAGTTCATGTTTGACGGAACCATCGACTTAAAAGACGCAGGCGAACTGCTGGAGATCGAATTCCCGGAGGACGAGGATTACGACACGCTGGCCGGCTTTATCACCCATATGTTAGGATACATCCCGGATGAAGGCACGACGCCTTACATTGACTTCTCCGGCTGGCGGTTCACAGTCGTCATCGTCGATGACCGCCGGATCGAAAAGGTACGGGCGGCACATACCCCCTTTACCCCGGTTGCAGAAGAGTCCGCTTCGGAACCGGAAAAAGACTCCGAAACCAAGGACGAAAAGACGGACGAAAAAACGGCTTGACCGTATAAAAAACCCTGTGGAAACCCCGGAACAAAACCGGAATTTTCCACAGGGTTTTTCTGTTACATAGTTAAAGCCCGGTCAGTCGATAAACCCGCCGCCCAGCACGACATCCCCATCATAAAAGGCTGCTGTCTGCCCGGCTGCGGGGGCCCGCTCAGGGGCGTCAAAGACGACCGACACTCTTCTCTCTCCGATCAGACGGACGGTACGTGGAGCCGCTGCCGCACGGGAACGGACCTTTACGCTGCACCGCATTTGGCCGGTGCGCGCAGCGTCAAACGCGCCGGGAAAGGTTTCGGAGAGATCAGAAACAGTGATCTGGCTTTCATACTCATCTCCGCCCCAGGCAAGGTAAATCCTGTTTTCTGCCGGGTCAATCCTGCGGATAAAGACGGGTTTACCAAGTGCAATCCCCAGTTTTTTCCGCTGACCGACGGTGTAGTGGATAATCCCGCGGTGATGACCGCAGACGCTGCCGTCCGGGGCGATATATTCCCCTTCCGGGAAAGTCTGCCCCAGCCGCCGCTCAATATATCCGGCATAGTTACCATCCGGGATAAAGCAGATCTCCTGGCTGTCCGGCTTGTCGTGACAGGAAAGCCCGGCTTTTTCGGCAATCCGGCGGACCTCATCCTTCGGCAGCCGGGCAAGCGGGAAATGCAGCCTTCCCAGCTCTTTCTGGGTCAGGCGGCAGAGCATATAGGACTGATCCCGCGCCTTATTTTCTCCCGCCGTCAGCAGCACCCGGTCCCCATCCCGGCGAAGACCGGCATAGTGACCGGTCGCAACCATCGGAAAACCGTAAGCGTCCGCCGCTGCCATCAATCCTTTGAACTTGACCAGCGGATTGCAGACGACGCAGGGGTTCGGCGTCCGGCCCTGTGCATATGAACGGGCGAAATACCCGGCGACCTCCCGGTCGAAATCCTCCTCCATATGCCAGACATGCAGCGGAATTCCAATCTGATCAGCAGAGACCTGCGCATCAGCAACTGCGCCGTCATGAGCGTCGCTCATCCGCAGGACAACCCCGGCGACCTCATATCCCTGGTCCCGCAGCATTGCGGCACAGGCCGAGCTATCGACACCACCCGAAAGCGCAACCAGAATCTTGTTTTTATCCATAGCCTGCCCCTTTCCAGTCATCGGTTCCCGGAGAACTTTTTGGACTCGGCGACCGCCATCTGGTCACAGCGTTCGTTCTGCGGGTGACCGGCATGGCCCTTGACCCACTGGTAGTGCATCTCATGGCGGTCGATCTCACACAGCAGCTGTTCCCACAGATCAGGATTGAGCGCCTTGTCCTTATTGTTGCGCATCCAACCGTTGGCCCGCCATTTGCGCGCCCAGCCCTTGGTGATCGCGTCGATCACATATTTGGAGTCGGTGATCAGTGTCACATCACAGCGGTATTTAAGGGCCGCCAGCCCGTTGATCACCCCCAACAGTTCCATCCGGTTGTTGGTGGTATTGGCCTCGCCGCCGGACAGCTCCTTTTTATATCCGTCACATTCCAGAATCGCGCCCCAGCCGCCCGGGCCGGGATTGCCGGAACAGGCACCGTCGGTATACAGCTTTACTTTGCGCAGGGTTTCCAAACCTACAATCCTTCCTTTCCAGTGTTTCCTGATTTCAGCGATTTATGCCGGCGATTCCCCAGCCGGTATCCGCCCCGGCCGCCCGGAGCTTGGCCGACAGATACCGCTGCTTATAAACGCAGCGGGACAGGGTATTCAGCCGCACGACTGCCGCTGTATTGAAAAACATTCCCGAGATCCCAAACACCGGAATCCCCTGGACAAACTTCTGCAAACTCATGCTGTCGGCCATCCGCTGTGCAGCCAGCTGAATTCGGGGCTCCCGGTCGATATCAGGCGGGCTTCCCTCGCCCAACCGGCGGAGCACCGCCATCAGCTGCCGCTGTTCACTGCCCGCGTCCCGACTGCGTGCGAACACCGCCGACAGGATCATCAGTGCCAGCTCCTGCTCCCACGGGTGGGAGATATTGACACCATAGACTGCCCCAGTCTCCAGCACACTGCGCAGCATCAGTGCCGCCAATCCCGCCGCTTCCGGGCTCCCAATCCCGAGCGTCCCAAGCCCGCCGCCTTCCAGTGCCGCGAGTGACAGCTCTCCCCGCTGCACCCTGGCAACCTCTCTGTCGAGTGCCTCCAGTGCCCGGTAGCAGCTGTCCTGATCAACCAGACGATCCAGCCGGTGGTAGGTCTGTTCCAATTCTTCCGCATCAATCATCCGTTCAATGAGACGGCGCGACGGGTCCAGCAGCACCCGCAGACTTTCTGCAAACGCGCCGCACAGCAGCTTTCGGTGGGCATCCGGCAGCGCATCTGCCATCCTCCTGACCGAGCGAATCCCTGACCGGTCCTGACGAATCTGAAAAAAACGAATCATCTGGGCATGGGTCAGGTGCAGTTCCTTTTGAATAGTGTTTGAAGTCATCCTTTTGCCGTCCTCCTTCCCGCCGCCCTTCGGCAGGCATTCTGCACAGCAAGACTCCGTCCATCAACGCAAAAGAGAGGGCCCCGGCGGTAACCCCCGAAGTCCCTCTCCCGATAAAACGGCCGGACACCTTACAGGATGCAGTATCTGTCCATGTATTCTTCCATCAGTTTCAGAACAGCTTCGTATCCCTGCTGTTCCTTCAGGTATTCATAGATATCCGCAACGCTGATGATCGAATGAACGGTGATGCCGAACTCTTCCTTAACCTCCATCAACGCGGTCTTGCCGGGAGTAGTGCCGACTTCGCAGCGGTTGACCGAAATAAACATATCCGACAGTTTTACGTCGGCAGCCGATTTGAGGATCGGTACCGTCTCACGGACAGCGGTACCGGCAGTGATGACGTCCTCGATAATGATGACATTATCGCCGTCAACCGGTTTGTAACCGACCAGCGCACCGCCTTCGCCGTGATCCTTGACCTCTTTACGGTTAAAGAAGTACGGTTTGTCGATCCCGTATTCGCGTGCAAGCGCGCCTGCACAGGCGGTTGCAAGCGGGATGCCCTTGTAAGCGGGGCCGAACATCGCGTCAAACTGATCGCCGACCGTTTCTTTGACCAGTGCGGCATAATATTTGCCCAGCGTGTCGATCTGTGCACCGGTGCGGTAGTTGCCGGTGTTGACGAAATAGGGGGAAAGACGTCCGCTCTTGGTCTTGAACTCACCGAAGCGGAGGACGTCGGCGCCCATCATAAACTCAATAAATTCCTTCTTTTTCTGATCCAGCATCGTATAATCGTCCTTTCCGAATAGCTTGTATCAACAGTATACCACATTGTCCTTAAAAAAGAAAGCATCTTTACCCAAAATGCCGCGGCAGCTGTCTGTTCAGGCGTATTCGGCCAGGACCGCCTTTGCGGTCGCAACAATCTGTTCGGTGCCGCCCCGCTCTGCCCAGAAGGGGCTGTCCGCCTCAGGCAGCGGCGCACCGGTGATCGCGCGGAAGATGGACGCCGCCGCCAGTGCCGATCCGAGCGGGCTTGCGTGACGCTTGTCCCGCCAGTAGAGCGGCGCGTCCGGGACCGCCGCCCGCACCTTTTCCCAGACAACACCGGCAGGTGCCAGCAGCGTATTCTCTTGCCGCGCCAGCCGTTCAAACGCGGCGGTCAGTTCAGCCTGATCGTCCGGGGCTTCTTCCTTCGCCCATGTCATATAGGCGACCGGGGTTGCCTTTGCCTGCCGGATCAGTTCCAGCAGCTGTGCAGCCTGCCGCATCAGTGCTTCTTCCCCGTCAAACGGGTGGGTTGCCTGCTGCAAGACAACATAATCATACCCGCCGTGCAGGATGTTAAACGCCGTCTGAGGCTGGTCGATGTGCCAGCGCAGCGGGACCCCGGGACTGGCCAGCATCGTGACATGAATCTCCTGGCCGAGGACCTGCTCAAACAGCTCGGCGACCATCGCCGGCATATCGTTGAAATAGGTATGGCTGTTGCCGATAAACAGAATCTTTGTCATCCGCTCATCCCTCCGTTGTATCATCTGTAAAGGTCACCGAACTGGCGTACCCCTTATCGGTCAGGCAGATATAGGTCTTGCCGACATTGGCGACCAGCGGCTGGCCGTCCGAGTCGGTAAAGACAAACGGGTCTTCCACCCCGCCTTTTTTCCAGCTGATCTCTTCCCTGCCGCCGGCACTGACATACCATCCGCTGCCGGACGAGAGATCGAGATTGCGCCGCTCGCTGCCATCGCCGAGGGCGGTAACCGTTGTATAAAGAATCAGCACATTTTCAAAGGTGATCACCTCTTCGGTGTCGGCGTCGATATGTTCCTGACCATTGCGGTACTTGGTGTAGACGCCGGTCGTCTCGTCATAGAAAAATTCAGCGTTGTACGAACCGGAAAAGGGAACGAAGACATCATCCGCGGCCCCGTCCTCCGGGACAAGCACCTCATCATACGAGAAGTCAAACAGCGGCTGATATTCCCCTTCCAGGCTGATCCCTTCCGACTCGGCCTGGGCACGGATGGTCTCGCCGTCGATAAAGAAGCTGTGCTCCCGGCCGTAGGTCTGTGCCCGCCAGGTATCCTGGTAAAAGGCACTGGTGCAGTACTGGCCGTCGACGTCATCGACCCCGTAGCTGCTGATATAGTCATACGCAGTCGGCGAGCCGCCGAAATGGGTATACAAAGCGTTGAGCCCTTCTGAGAATGAAACATAATAATGCCGCGCGCTCCGCACCGGCCCGACATACGGAATCTGGTCGATGTCGGCATACACCCCCATCATCCGGGTAATGCCCCCCTCGACGACCGCCTCGAAGATCACATCCGCCGCCGCAAGCCCTCTCTGGGGCAGTGCCTGACCGATGTTGTTGATCATGACGGTGACCGGACGCAGCCCGACCGCCGATTCAGCAAATCCTTCTTCACCCGTCAGCGGATTGCGCGGGCCTCTATCCTCCGGCTCTTCAGGAACGCTTTCCGGTTCACTTTCCGGTTCGCTGATTTCCGAAGAAGATTCCGGCATCATCGAACTGATCTCCTCGTCGGTCTCTCCCGCCATCGAGCAGCCGCCCAGCAGCCCCGCCGTCATCGCCAGACAGAGGATACCCGCCGTCAGACGTCTTCCCATTGTGCATTTTCCCATCAATTCCTCATCTCTTTCCGGCCCATCGGCCAAATTTGCGCCCGTCTCACGACAAGCGCGTCTATATCAATACACGCGAGCACCCGGAAAAGTTTCACGCCTTTCGGTCATTCCACGTCAAACCGGATGCCGCATTTTTCGCGGATTGTCTCCATCAGCCGGGTCCCGTCTCTGGAAAGCTGTACCATCCCCACATATTCGTCCGCGGTTCCCTCTCTGTCGAGAATATATCGGACAAAATCAGCCGCTTCGTTTCCGAGCGACGCTGAATGAGGTTCTTCCCCAAACAGCAGTNNGAGTCCGCTTTCGCCGTCATTTTTCCACAGCCGGATGTTTAAGATACGGGAAACGGGGGAAAAGGTGACCGTTCCCCGATCGCCGACGATCTCACTGGGAGCGCGGGACTGGCCGGTCTTGGACCAGCTCATCAGGCAGCTGCCCCACGGATAGACAAACATTGCGTTCCCGGTGCCGTCCGCACCGCCCGGCAGAAAATGTGCGCTTGCCTCCACCCGTTCCGGCATCCCAAACAGTGCCAGTGCCAGATAGACATCGTAGACCCCAATATCCATCAGTGCCCCTGCGCACAGCTCCTTATTGAAGATATTGGGCAGTTCTCCCCGCAGCAGCGCAGGATAGCGGGAGGAAAGCTGGGAGAAATTGAAGACAGCACCGCTCAGCGTGCCGATCTCCTCTACCGCCTTTTTCAGCTGCACAAACCGCGGCTGATGGGGTGCCATAATCGCCTCCATAAAAACCGCGCCGTTCTTTTCAGCCGCCGCCAGCAGCCGTTCCAGCTGCTCACAGGTCACGACCGCCGGTTTCTCACAGAGGACATGAATCCCCCGCCGGAGAAAAACTTCCGCCTGCTCTGCATGCAGCCGGTTGGGGGTCGCGATGTAAACTGCGTCCACCGTCCCGGAATCTGCCATCTTTTCCAGATCGGTCCAGACCGCGTCTTCTCCCAGCCCATGCTCCCCGGCAAATTCCAGTCCCCGCTCGAATGAACGGGAGTAGACAGCGGTATGCCGGATACCGGATACATTTTTCAGCCCTTCCAGAAAATACCCGACGATTTTTCCACTGCCGACCGTCGCAAGTCTCAGCATCATTATCCATCCCCTTTGTTTACGATATTGCTTCCAGTTTTCAGTATACCAGATATCGCGCTCGATTACAAACGCGGGAAAAGAATTTTTAGAAAATGTTTTCAAATCTCTTGACAACTATTCTTGTCAATGTTATACTCTAATTGACAAGGATAG
>DCTE01000159.1 GCA_002329405.1 Ruminococcaceae bacterium UBA1448
AGGCAGACAGAAAAAAGAAATCTGCCTGCCATTCTTACTAAAATCATCCACTAAAAACAGTATCAACCCTGCTGTTTACCGCCGCGGCGAGGGCCAAAACTTCCCCGTTTGCCGTCGGTATTGCGCTTGAGGTCGGAAATTTTTTCATCGCTGCGCGCCATAAATTTCGAGAGCATATCCTCAAAATCCTTGCTCCCGGAGTTTTTGGGCACACTGTTCCAGTCACGGGGTGCACTGGCAAAACCGCTGTCCTTTTTAAACGCAGGTTTACTGGCCGGTCTGCCTTCCCGGTGTCCCTGGCTCTGATCACGGGAATCCGTACGGGGACGGCGGGGCCGGTCCTGAGGCGGATTCTCCATCGCCTGTTTGACCGACAGGCCGATCTTGCCATCAGGAGCGATCGAAAGGATACGCACCTTAACGGTCTGTCCCTGCGTCAGATAGTCGGTAATCTCCTTGACGTAAGTAGGCGCGACCTCGGAGATATGAACCATCCCGGTTTTTCCCTCGCCAAGATCAACGAAAGCGCCAAACTTCGTAATCCCGGTGACCGTACCTTCGACGATCTTTCCAATTTCCAGCTGCATAAAACCCTAAGCTGCCTCCCTTAAAGATTTTACTGATTACCGGAAGCGTTATAAAAAACCTGTTCTTCCGGGAAGATGAGGCCGAGCTTCTCTCTGGCGGTGCGGATGACATAGTCATAGTCCGCGCCTTCTTCGATACGTGCGCCAAGCTGCTGGTTTTCGATTTCCTGTTCTTCGCACTGACGAGTCAGATCATCGAGCCTGTTCTGATAGGACGTAATGTCCACATACAGGACCATTGACGAAATCGCAAGATAAATAACCAGAGCGCCAACAGCTATTCCGAATAATCTGTTTACCCGATTTTTTTTGCTCTTCATCAAAACAGCAAACCCCCACTATCAGTAATAATTAACTCTATTATACACAGGGCAAATCAAACTTTCAAGTAGATTTTGCCGATGCGGGAGCATTTTGCGGATTTTCGGCCATTTGAACAGTTTTTTTAATCTTTCCTCTGCATATCTTATTCACAATCCAAATAATTCTTCCACACACCCAGCGAACCATCCCTTTAAGCAATCGTGTAAGCCGCCGCATCAGGCAATACACCGCCCGGCCGGCCGTCAGATAATAAATCAGAAAACCGAGTCCCTGTCCGATCAGCAGAAAACCTCTGAGCTGTCCATAGGTATGATTGAGAAAAAAAATAAACTCAGCGACGCCGACGACCGCAAAGAAAAGGCCATCCTCAGCAAATGCGAGCGCAGCCCCCGGCGGGAACAGCAGCCGGACAGCGCGGAAAAAATCGTACACCACGCCGAGCGCCGCGCCGAGCAGACAGGAGGTCAGAAACAGCATTGCCTCAGCAGCGATCATTTTTTCCGCCCCCTCCCAAAGAAGGCGCGGGGCTGGTCATCCTGATAAAAGAGTGCCGAGACGGTACCGGTCATCGAAAGGTCGCCGCCATCGGAAGAGAGGTCGAGGATTGCCAGGCCCTGACCGCGGATCTCCAACCGGCCCATTGTTGTATCGAGGACGGCGAAGGTATCGTCAAAGCATTCAACCTGTTTGACGCCGGTCAGTTCGAGACGTTTACGGGAATCGAGAGAGAGGCGGTGAGGTTTAGCGGGCTGAGGGTTACGGTCACGCGCGAGTTGCTGATCCATCCGACCACATCCTTTCATAGCGGGGGCGCCTGCCCTCTGGAAAGAATATGCACGGTTTTCTGTCCTTATGCGCATACATGCACTACCGACGGCCTCGGTTATGCTTAACTTTGACTAAGTGGTCGCGGTTGGAAAGTTTTTGCTAAACTGACGGAGAGTATAATAGAAAAGTTTTACTCGATTTTTTTCAAAAAATCGCAGGTCCAGGACAGAGTCCTGGTCGCCCGTCGCAACGGGCGAAATCCTTTCCCCCAAAACAAGCTCAGCAAGGGGTAGCCCAATGCCCGCAGGCATTGGGCGTGCAATTCCCGAAGGGATTTGCTGGACGCTATAGCAAGGGCGTCCCCTATGGGAAAAGGCCGTTCGATGCGGCCTTTTCCCATAAACGAGCGAGGACAGCAGTTCCGGCTAACCCGCTCAGGTGGGACTACGTGGGGCGGCACGCCGCTGACGATATCCGACTTGTTCCCCCCATGAACTGTCCGGTGGACAGTTCATGGCGGTACAACATAATCGTTTTTCGCCCTCTCAGCCACTCATGTGAAGCCACCGTTTACTCCTTCCGTCACCGCCAAAACAAAAAGCCGGAGATAGGAAAAGGCGACAGCAGTTTCCTACCGTCGCCCTGCACTTTATCCATGTACATTCCGCCGTTATTCCGGCAGGATCTCATACATTTCCGCTGCGTTTTCCTTGGTCGCATACTCATTGACCGACAAAACCCTGACCTTCATCGGGCGGCCGACGCCGATTTCCAGTACATCCCCGACCTTGACCTCATAGGAAGCACGGGCGGGCTTGTCCCCGACAAGGATTCTGCCGGCATCACAGGCTTCATTTGCAACGGTGCGCCGTTTGATAATCCGGCTGACCTTCAAAAACTTGTCCAGTCTCATACTGATTCATCCTTTCCGCCGCAATAAAAGCGGCAAACAAAAGGGCTGTCCCGCAGTTGAAGGCAGGACAGCCCGTGGTAACCTTTACATCCGCATGCCAAGCCTGTTCCGATGGTCACGCCATGCAGTTCAGGCCGCGCCGCTGAAATCAGGCGGAGCGAAAATTATTTGGCGATCGCGTCCTTCAGAGCCTTGCCGGCCTTGAAAGCGGGAACGCGGGTAGCGGGGATAGAGATTGCCTCGCCGGTAGCGGGGTTTTTGCCTTCTCTGGCAGCGCGGTCGCGGACCTCAAAGGTGCCAAAGCCGACCAGCTGTACCTTATCGCCCATGATCAGAGCGTCGGTGATGCTCTCGATCACAGCGTTGACTGCCTTTTCGCAGTCCTTTTTGGTCAGTTCGGTTTTATTTGCAACTTCGTTGATCAGTTCGGTTTTTGTCATGATAATTTCCTCCAAATTCTATTTGATCCGGGTCCTTTCACTTTTTGTACGCAGCGCGCCAAAAACGGCACAGATGGCCGTCACCCACCGGATTTCAATGTTTTTGTGCAGCCAAACGCACAATTCTTCTTCAAAAGGTCTCTTTCAATAACCGACCTTCCTGTGCTGCCCTGTCCTCCGCAGCCGAGAACCGCTCTACCAGTCCCTTGCAGGCCTCCAGCAGGCTCATCTCCGCATCGGCACCCTTTTGACGGGCGGCGGCAACAACTGCCAGCAGCAGCTCTCCCAGTGCTTCAGACGCCTGATCGCCTTCAGCCTGTTCGAAATTCCTGCACGCCTGTTCCAGCGACGCTGCCAGCTTTTCGCCAGCCAAAGCGCCAGCCTTGTCGGCCCGTTTGATCAGCTTGTCCGCCTTCATCAGAGCCGGAAAAGTCTCCGGCACCAGACGCAGTGTTTCAGCAGCTGACGTAACCCCTTTGGAATCATTCTTGATCTGTTCCCAGTTGGTCAGAACTTCGCCCTCGCTGCTGACCCGCAGATCACCAAAGACATGGGGATGCCGCATCAGCATTTTGCGGGTCACACCGGTGACCACATCGGAGAGGGAGCATCTGCCCCGTTCCTCCTCAATGACCGAATGAAAGACCACCTGAAACAAAACGTCTCCCAGCTCTTCACACAAGAGCGCGGGATCATCGCGGTCGATTGCCTCGACCGCTTCGTACGCTTCCTCCAGGAAATCACGCCGGATGCTGGAATGGGTCTGCACCCTGTCCCACGGACAGCCGTCGGGCGCACGGAGCAGCATGGTCAGCCGGTGCAGGTCTGACAGGGTATAAACATCCTTTTTGGGAAAATCCGTCATTTTTCCGTTCCTCCTCAAAAATCGTAAAACCCCGCAGGGGCAGCGGCTGGCGCATTTACAGCACACGGTACTATTTTAACCGATAAGTTTCCATTTTGCAAGTAGTTTTGCAAATTTTTCTCCCTTAGGCAGCATTTCGATGTCCTCCCGGGACAACGCCCGCAGTACCAGCAGCAGGACAACATACACGCACCCTGCAACCCCAACCGAAACAAGCGTCATCAGATGGGACGCGGAAACCCCGCTCAGCAGCTGATAGCAGCCCCACGCCGACAGCCCGCATCCGAACCCGGCGACCAGCTGTTTGCCGGTCAGCCGCAGAAAACTGATCGGCAGCCCGGTGACCTTGCGCAGCCCCCGCAGCGACAGTACCAGAATGATCAGATAGCATGCGCCGGTCCCCAGCGCCGCACCCGCAATGTTGATTGCGGGGATGCAGATGGTGACGAGGTTGACCACAAACTTGACGATCACACCGGCCAGCATGTATTTTGGCGGCTTGCCGGCATATCCCAGCCCCTGCATGACCGCAAACAGCGGCACCGTCAGCCCGAGGAAGATCAGCGAGATACCCTGCCAGGACAAAACCCCCGACGCGACCGCGACTTCCGCCTCCTTGAGCGGATAAAGCAGGCTGAGAATCGGTTCAGACATAAAGAAAATCCCGAAGCTCGCCGGAATCGCGATCAGACTGGTCATACGGATGACCGACTCGATGTTCAGCCGGGTCCCGTCCCGGTCACCAGCCGACCAGCAGGCGGTGACATTGGGCAGCGCAGATTTGCCGAAGATGTTGCAGAAAGCGGGCACCAGATTGAAGATGGACAGCGCGTACCCGGCATAGGAACCGTAGATAAAGTTGGCGGCCGACTCTCCGCCCAGCGTCGCCTGGGTCAGGACATTCTGATAGATTGCGTTCATCTTTTCCGGGAAATGGTCAAACGCGAACTGCAAACAGTTGATGATCGTGACGGTATCGACTGCCTGTGCGACATTCATGACGATCGACGACAGTGAGATCGGCACCGCAATCGTCACCAGCCTTACCACCAGCACCCGTCCCCGCATCGGCCGGGGAGAATACCGCAGCGCATCAGTGCTCATTCCGTCGCCGGTGCGGCGGAATTTATACAGCAGATAGAGCGTGCCAGCCATCGTCGAGATGGTGACGCCCAGGATGGCCGCCGCCGACGCGACCGGCTGGATGGCGGCGNNGCCTCGGACGCCGTCTTGCAGACGACGCCAAACACCTTTTTCCCCGCCTCAAACTGAGCGTTGCCCCAGACAACCGTCCCAAACGACAGCGATAAACCAAATACCAGCTTGACAACAACCTCGACCACCTGCGAAACGGCAGTCGGGCTCATATTCCGCAGCCCCTCATAGTAGCCGCGATAGGCACTGGTCATACAGCCGAAAAAGACCGCCGGTGCAATCGCAAGCACACAGTACCAGGCACCGGGATTGTTGGCAATATTGACATACACCTTGCTCAGCAGCAGAATCAGCCCTGTCCCGACCAGTCCGAGGATCAGAAACAGCCGGACCGACAGCTGCCGCAGCCGCCGGATATCCCTTGCCCTGCCGCGGACCGACTGTTCCGCGACCATCTTCGCGATCGCAGACGGCAGCCCAGCGGTCGAGAAGGAATAAATCATTGTAAAAATCGAATAGGAGGTCGAAAAGTATCCCATCCCATCCCCGTCCAGGATATTTCCCAGCGGGATTTTGAACAGTGCACCGATCAGCTTGACAATGATCATCGACGCGCCCAGCACCGACGCGCCGCGCAGCAGGTTCTGCCCTCCCCTTGAGGCGTTTTGTGATGCCGCCTCTCTGTTCCGGGTTTGTTGCAAATGGTTCACTCCCTTAACGGGCAGGAATTTTCTCTGCCCTTTATGTATCGGCACAGTCTCATCTGCGCCTAAAAATGCCCTCTCCCATAGCCGTGCCGCCCAAAGCGGCCAGCGCCAGAGAAAGGGCAATCGGTGCGGTCCCACCGCACCTGTTCCCATTTTAGGGAAACTGTTTTCAGAGACTCACCCGCTTATTCAGCGTTTTTTGTCTCACCGGCAGCGGGATCTTTTTCACAGCATCCCTCAGCCTCTTCCGTCTCATCCGCAGCCTTTTCGCCGCAGCAGCAGGACGGCTCCTCATCGGCGCAGCATTCCTCGCCGCATTCCGGCTCACAGCAGCAGCCAGCGTCATCCACGGGGGTTTCTTCCTCTTCCAGCTTGGTACCGCAAGCGGAGCAGAAGACTGCTTCACGGGGGAGCTTCGCGCCGCAATTGGGACAGGTGCGAAGGTTTTTCTGTTCGCTGATTTTTTCCTCAACGACCTCGAGGGCAGCGCGCACCTCGGTGATCTCGTCGCCCAGCGACGCGATCAGGTCGCCATTGTCAGCTTCCTGGACCATTTTTGCATAGGTCGCGACACCCAGCTGTTCATAGAGATGGCTCAGTTCATTCTGAAGCTGGATGCTCTGATATTTGAGTTTGGAAATTTCCAGAACCTTATCGGTCTGTTTTCCGGCCTTGTCGACCACGATCTTCGCGGAAGACAACAGTTCATCAATAAATCCCATGTTATCCTTCCTTTCCGGCACAGCGCAACCGCTGTCCCCACTATGGGGGATGCCTTTCTGTTCTTATTATAAACCATATGGTACAGCCTTGCAAGCATATCAAAAAAATTTAAGAAAATCCTTACAGACCGTCGAATTTTTTATCCTCAGATTCCTTCCAAAAACTCCCGCATCAGCGAATCGGACGGGATTCCCTCCGGCCGCATCGGCGCAAAATGCGACAGCTTTTCAAGCAGGCTTTTCGCTTCTTCCGCGCATTCGCCGCTGGCCAGACAGGGCAGCAGCAGTTTTTCAGCGAGTGGCCGGTAGAGAGCCGGCTCATACAGATGCAGCGAGTCGATCCAGACGTCCGCACCCGTACGGAAGGGACGGATATGTTTTTCTTCCCCTCTGACGACATTGTCCCACATCGCGATCGTCGCCTCCGGCGCACAGCCGCGGAAACTGTTGTCCCGGATAATCCGGCGGATCAGCCGCATCTCCCGGCTGGAGATCAGCCGCTGGCAGCCGGTATAGTATTCGGTTTTGATCGAGATGTACAGCCTGAGTGCGTCGGAAAAGATTGGCCGTCCGGCGATCAGCGGGTTAAGGGCATGCAGCCCCTCAATGATGATCGCGGTATTTTCGTCATACTCATGGGTCCAGACCTGGTCACTGCGTTTCCCCAGCTTAAAGTCAAAGATCGGGAAATCAGCCTTCCCTTCCCTGAACAGTACTTCCAGGCAGCTTTCCAGCGTCCCGGTGTCGATCAGTTCGGGGGTTTCAAGGTCAGGCTTGCCGTTTTCCATCAGCGGTGCCCGGTCCCGGTCGAAAAAGAAATCGTCCAGCGACAGGGGAAAGGTATGGATGCCCCGCTTTTCCAGTTCTGTATCGAGGTTGTGGGAGGTGGTTGTTTTACCGGAGCTGGTGGGACCGGAGAGCAGGATAATTTTCTGTCTGGGGAACTGTGCGGCAAAGCGGTCAGCCACCTCCGCGATCTGATCGCGGTAACGTTTTTCCGACAACCGGATCAGTTCCCGCGGAGAACGCTCCGCCATGCTGCTGATCAATTCGGCATCCAGTTTTTTCTTAACATCCGATACCATTCTCCCACTCCTTTCCCGCGTCGGCAAGCAGCGCGGAAAGCTGCTGCTTCCTATCCAGAATATCCGAAAACCGGTCCAGATATTCATACGGATATTTAAAATTATAGATTCGTTCCAGTCCGCCCGGCTTTACGACCTTCGAGACAGCCCCACCGCCGCAAGCCAGGATGTTCTGGATTTCCTCCATGATGTAAATATTGTACGCCCCCCAGTGGCCGGGCAGCGCATAACCGACGTTCTCCAGATTGCCGACGGTATTTTTCTGCCGGTAGAGGTAATAAGGGTCATATCCTTCCGCCATCAGCCGGGAGGAAGCATAGTCCATCATCTTCTGGACCGGCCGGTAATCTTCCATCTCCTCAATCCCGGCATAGAGTGCGGACGAACGCTTGACCGTCAGCGAATGGACTGTGATATTTTCCGGCCGAAGTGAAATTGCCGTTTCCAAACTCCGGCAGAACCCTTCGTAATCATCCCCCGGCAAGCCTGCGATCAGGTCCATGTTGATATCGTCAAAC
Organism: Ruminococcaceae bacterium UBA1448; assembly: GCA_002329405.1. GTDB lineage: Bacteria > Bacillota > Clostridia > Oscillospirales > Ruminococcaceae > Faecivivens. Next base: position 8,085 of record DCTE01000159.1, read on the forward strand.
CCCATCGACCGGGCGAGATGATAGCAGTCGATGACATCCTGCGCAGTATGTGCCCTGCCAATCCGGCGGAGCACCGCATCCGAAAAGGTCTGCGGATTGATGGAGATACGGGTTGCGCCGCTGCCCATGATGACCTCCAGCTTTTCAGGGGTGATGGTATCGGGACGGCCGGCCTCGATGGTGTACTCAATTGGCAGCGGGCTGTTTTCTTGCAGGAAGTAGTCCCTCACCGCACCGGTCAGCTGCCGCAGCTGGGAAGCCGACAGCACCGTCGGGGTACCGCCGCCAAGGTAGATACTCCGCAGACGGAGCTGGTGTTTTTGTGCAAGTTCGGCCGTTACACGCAGTTCCTTGATCAGTGCCATCAGGTAGCGCGGCAGCAGTTCCTGTGCCTTTTTCCCGCTGATCGACTGGGAGACAAAGCTGCAATAGCTGCACCGGCTGGGACAGTAAGGGATCGACAGATACAGGCTGTAATCCCGGCTGGTCCCGCCCTGGAGCATCTGATGCTGGACATGGGCGATCTTCAGGGCAAGGTCGATCTTCCCTTCGCTGACCAGGTCCTGCCCGGTCATTTCCCGGCGAATCTGGTCGTCATCCATTCCGGCGGCGAGACGTTTTTGCACCAGCTTGACCGGACGGACGCCGGTCAAAATCCCCCACGCCGGGCGGATACCGGTATGCTGGGAAAGCTGGGCGTACAAAAGCCGTGCCAGCTCAGACTCGTACTGGTTTTCCGGCAGTCCGCCCGGCATGACGCTTTCTTCCTGGCAGACGATCGGGCCGGACTCTTTTTCCGCCGGCAGGCAGATCTGCACCAGCAGCCGGACATTGCCGTCCTCCAGTTCCCGCATCGAAAAGAAGATAAAGTTTTCTTCCGGGCAGATGCCGTCATAGCGAAAGGCGAAATGCCGGAGCGGGAAAAAGAGTTTGGTGACATTTTCCATCTCATATTTAAAACTGTTGCCCGCAAAAACAAGGGCGGTCTGATTCTTTTCTGTCATGCAATTCCCTTTCCATTCCATCTTTCCGCAGATAAAAATAAAGATAAAATGCTGTCATCGCTGGTCAGCGATGGTTGTCTGGCCGCCATGTCCCGGCAGCACCCGGTATTCACCCGGCAGCTCCAGCAGCTTTTTCAGAGAAGCGGCCAGCGCGTTCCAGTCGCCGCCCCAGAAGTCGGTCCTTCCGTATCCGCCGTCAAACAGCGTATCCCCTGAAAAGAGCATCCCATTCACCAGCAGAGAGACACCGCCGGGGGTATGACCGGGCGTTTCAATGACGCCGATCATCAGTTCATCCAGCGGGACCTGCTCGCCGCCAACGAGTGCACGGTCGGGCTGCAAAACAAACTGTCTGCTGCCCAGCATCGAAGAGAGGTTTTTATTCGGGTCCAGTGCCAGCTCCCAATCGGCCTTATGCAGCCAGACCGGGACACCGTACCGGTCTTTGAGCCAGCTGACGCCGCCGATATGGTCAAAATGGGCATGGGTCAGCAGGATCATTTTCGGGGTCAGCCCTTCGGATTCGATCTTTTCAGCAATCCGCTGTGGTTCAGCGCCCGGGTCGATAATCGCACAGTTATTTTGACCCGAACAGAGCAGGTAGCAGTTGGCCCCCAGCATACCGACCGGCATTGTGATAACATTCATGATAGATTCCCTCCGCTCAGTTTTCCGCGCTATGTCTGGGCAGGCCGCGTTCCTCCGAATCCATCAGGATGGTGATCGGGCCATCGGCAGCCATGTCGATTTCCATTGGTGCGCCGAAGCGACCGGTCGCAGTCGGGATACCGTTTTCCCGGAGCCTGCGGACATATTCTTCATACAAATCTTCCGAGGCCGGATGTTTGGCGGCGCGGATAAAGGATGGACGGTTGCCGCGGCGGCAGGAGCCCGCGAGGGTAAAATTGCTGACAACCAGTGCGCCGCCGCCGATATCCTCAAGCGACAGGTTGAGTTTATCATCCGGGTCGGTAAAGATACGGAGCTTGACGGTCTTGTCCGCCAGCCAGTGGGCGTCTTCGACGGTATCCCCTTCCATCACGCCGCAGAGGATCATCAGACCCTGTCCAATTTCGCCGAGCGTTTCCGGCCCGGAGGTTACTTTTGCGCGGGAGACCCGCTGAATCACCAGTTTCATACTGTCTTATCTCCTGTTGAATGGATTGATATGGATATGGAGCATTTTTAGATATAGCCGTGCAGGCGGTGACAGAGGGAGTTTTACTTTTGAATCCGCTCTGGCCTGCTGGCGCGAATCTGTCCGTAACGGCCCGCCGCCCGCCATCAACTGTCCACCGGACAGTTGATGGGGAAAACGGATGAAAAACCGTCAGCGCCGTGCCGGCCCACGTAGTCCCACTGACAGCATAAATTGAAAGTTACAAGCTCGCTCGTTTATGGAAAAAGCCCGCATCGAGCGGACTTTTCCCATAGGGGACGCCCTTGCTATGCGTCCCCTACGCAAAATACCTGCGGGCATTTTGCTACCCCTTGCTGAGCTTATTTTGGGGAAAGGATTTCGCCCGTTGCGACGGGCGACCAGGAGCGCTGTTATGGTTCGCTGCGCGAACCGTGACCTGCAAGCCTTTGAAAAGGCTTGACCTAAACTTTTGAATTATTACCAATGCCAGTTTGTGCATGACCCAACCCCGGCGCTCTGCGCGCCGGT
>DCTE01000130.1:0-4523 GCA_002329405.1 Ruminococcaceae bacterium UBA1448
AGCTGGTTAGAGTACCTGCTTGACATGCAGGGGGTCGATGGTTCAAGTCCATTCATCCACACCATCTTTTCAACAGCTCTGATTGATTTCAGGGCTGTTTTTTTGTTTTTGGTTCTGTTTAAAAAACGCCGCGGAGTACCGAAAGGGTATCCCGCGGCGTTTTTGCCGTTATACAGTGTTTTACAGGGTATTTTTCTCGACTTTTCCGTCCTTGATGACCAGTTTGACATGGTCGGCATGGGTCAGGCAGAAGATGTCCGAAAGCGGGTTGCCGTCGACAATGACTACATCCGCAAGTTTGCCCGGCGTCAGGCTGCCCAGACTGTTTTCCATCCCCATGACAGCAGCTGCGTTGATGGTGCCGGCGCGGATGGATTCCATCGGAGTCATGCCGGCCCGTACCATCGCTTCAAACTCCCGCCCGTTTTCCAGATAGGGGGTGTTGGGTGAATTGGAAAAGTCGGTGCCCAATGCGATGCGGATACCCGCTTTGCGTGCCATCGCGATGGTTTTCTTGTTGGCTTCAGCGCACAGCTGTGCTTTTTCCCGCATCCAGTCGGGAAGTCCCGGCAGACCGGCCACACCGAGTGAAATCCAGAGGGTTGATACCAGAAATGCCCCATTTTCCGCCATCAGGTCAATTTCCCGCTGGGTCAGCATGACCCCATGTTCAATACAGCTGACCCCCGCCAGCAGTGCCTGATAGGCACCTTCGTATCCGGTACAGTGGGCGCAGACATAGGTGTGGTGACGTTTTGCTTCTTCGACAATTGCCCGCAGTTCTTCGGGGGAGAACTGGACGTCGTCCACCCGGTCGGTCGGGGAAGATACCCCGCCGGTCGCGCAGATTTTGATAAACTTTGCCCCCATCCGAAACTGTTCCCGGACCGCCCGGACACAGCCGTCTGGTCCGTCGCACAGCATCGAGGTGTGGCTGTAGGAATTGAAATATTCCGGTGTCATTTCGGGATTGCCGTCAACATGACCGGACGTGATGCTCAGCACCTTGCCGCCTGGAACGATGCGCGGGCCGCGGATAGCGCCCCGCTCGACCCCTCTGGAGAGATACAGCCCGGCCTCGCTCATATCCCGAAGGCCGGTAAATCCGGCATCCAGCAGCAATCCGAGCTGGTAGACTCCGCCGATCAGCTGGTCACCGAACATCCGCCCATCAGCAAAGGAACCGGCGTTTTCCTCACCGGACAGGTGGGTGTGTACGTCGATAAATCCGGGCAGGATGCTGCCATCCGGGGGGCAGCTGTAAATTACGGCGTCTGTCTGCGGGCAGCCGTCAGCCGGCCCGGCATAAACAATCCGGCTGTCCTCAATCAGGAGGGCACCGTTTTCCAGTGGCTCTTCTTTCAGTGGGTCAATCAGCCTTCCATACAGTAAAATTCGTTTCAAAGCGTGCTCCTTTCGCCATGGTACCGGACACGGCCGGTGTGGGACTTTTGGGGTAAATGTTAAAAAATAAGGTTATAGTCAGTATAACAGAGGGGTTTTGAAAAGTCAACGACTTGCTGAATTGCTGAAAGATACTGACAATCTGTGGCATTTTCTCTGCTTCTGAATACCGGTCGTATTTGTGCAAATGTCGGTATAACCGGCTGGAAAATCCGGCGGTTTTTTTATCAAAATGCCTTGACAAATTGGGATTAAGGTGATAACATAAACATATGAACAACAGTTCATATGAAAGGAGCGCGACTATGGCAATTGATGAAGTGGAACACTGCGAACTGACCCATCTGCACCCCGGCTTTGCCGAAAAGGTCAACAGCCAGATGCCATCAGAAGATCATCTCTATGATCTGGCTGAGTTGTTTAAGGTGTTCGGGGATTCGACCCGGATTCGGATTCTGTATCTGCTGTTGGAGTCGGAGATGTGCGTCTGTGATATTGCCGCGTGCCTGTCGATGACCCAGTCGGCGATCTCCCACCAGCTGCGGGTGCTGAAAAATGCCGACCTGATCCGTTTCAGGCGGGAGGGCAAGACGGTCATCTATTCGCTGGCCGATGAGCATGTACGGATGATCCTTTCCTGTGGGATGGAACATATTCTGGAATAATTTTTTTGAAAGGATGCTTTGTTATGAAAAAGACCTATAAAATCGACGTTGACTGTGCAAACTGTGCCAATAAAATGGAAACTGCCGCCAACAAAACAGCTGGCGTGAAAAATGCGGTTGTCAACTTTATGACCCTTAAAATGGTTGTAGAATTTGAGGAAGGCGCTGTTCCAGCTGAAGTCATGAAACAGGTTCGTCTCAACTGCAAAAAGGTTGAAGATGACTGCGAGATTTTTCTGAAATAATGTGTTGTATCTGCGCGGCTGCACAGCATAAATTATAAGGTTGGAGATCATTATGAATAGAAAACAGAAAAAGGTTTTAATCAGAATTGTTGTCTCCATTTTGTTGACGGTGGTACTGGTTCTGCTGCCGGATTGGCAGTGGAAATGGGTTCTGTATCTGCTCCCTTATCTGGTGATCGGGTATGATATTCTGCTCAAAGCTGCCAAGGGCGTCCGCAACCGCCAGCCGTTTGATGAAAACTTTCTGATGGCAGTCGCGACAGTTGGTGCGATGCTGCTGGGAGAATACCTGGAAGGCGTCGCGGTCATGCTCTTTTACCAGATCGGCGAGCTGTTCCAGAGCTATGCGGTCGGGAAGAGCCGCCGCAATATCAGCGAGCTGATGGATATACGCCCCGATTATGCGAATATCGAGGAGCAGGATGGCCAGCTGGTGCAGGTCGACCCGGACGAGGTGGAGACCGGCACTGTCATTGTGGTGCGCCCTGGTGAGAAAATCCCAATCGACGGGGTCGTAGTCGAGGGTGTTTCGACGCTGAACACCAGCGCATTGACCGGAGAGAGCGTCCCGCGGGATATCCAGCCGGGGGATGAGGTGATCAGCGGCTGCATCAATATGACGGCTCTGCTGAAAATCCGTACCAGCCGGGAGTTCGGGGAATCGACTGTTTCCAAAATCCTTGATCTGGTCGAAAATGCCAGCTCCAAAAAATCCAAATCGGAAAATTTTATCGCCAAATTTGCGCGGATTTATACCCCTGTCGTTTGTTTCAGCGCACTGGCACTGGCGGTTTTGCCGCCGCTGGTGCGGATGCTGATGGGGCTGGATGGTGCGTGGGGCGACTGGGTCTATCGGGCGCTGACTTTTCTGGTTATCAGCTGCCCTTGTGCATTGGTTATCAGTATTCCGCTCAGCTTTTTTGCCGGTATCGGCGGGGCCAGCCGGGCGGGGGTACTGATTAAGGGTTCCAATTATATGGAAACGCTGGCAGGCGTGCGCTGTGTCGTGATGGATAAGACCGGTACGATGACCGAGGGGATTTTTGAGGTCAGCGGCGTTCACCACAATACGATTGACGCGGATAAACTGCTGGAATACGCGGCACTTGCCGAGAGCTATTCCACCCATCCGATCAGCCAGAGTATCCGCCGGGCTTATGGCCGCCAGCCGGACCAGACGCGCGTATGTGAGGTTCAGGAACTCGGCGGGCATGGTATCACCGCTCTGGTGGACGGGGTAAAGGTCGCGGTCGGCAACGACAAACTGATGAAACAGCTGGGCGTTGATTTTATCGACTGCCAGGCTGCCGGGACAGTTGTCCACGTTGCATTGGATGGGAAGTATGCCGGACACATCCTGATCTCCGATCGTCTCAAACCTGACGCTAAGCAGGCGATTGCCCAGCTGCGGCGTATCGGTGTCAGCAAAACCATCATGCTGACCGGTGACCGGAAGATTGCCGGTGAAGCGGCCGCAAAGGAACTGGGGGTTGACCAGGTCTATTCCGAACTGCTGCCGGGGGACAAGGTCGCTAAGGTAGAACAATTGCTGAAAGAATGCCGGAAGCGGGAAAAGCTGGCTTTTGTCGGAGATGGTATCAATGACGCGCCGGTCCTTTCCCTCGCGGATGTTGGAATTGCGATGGGGGCATTGGGGTCAGATGCTGCAATTGAGGCGGCGGATGTCGTGCTGATGGATGATAACCCGCTGAAAATCGCAAAAGCAATCCGAATTGCCAGAAAATGCCTGCGGATTGTCTATGAGAACATCTTTTTTGCGATAGGCGTCAAGCTCCTCTGTCTGATATTGGGAGCAGTGGGGCTTGCGAATATGTGGCTGGCGATCTTTGCTGACGTCGGTGTTATGGTTATTGCGGTACTCAACGCAATTCGGGTGCTGAGTGTCCGAAAATTGTAAATATATGCGTACAAGAGCCGGCTGCTTCTCGCAGCCGGCTCTTGTACGCAATTTATATGAGTTGAGATCAATGCTGGATTTCAATATTGCCCATGCCGAAATTCGGTGTGCAGGACAGGTGCAGTTCGATCAGTTCATTGTCATGGTTATGGCGGACTTCACACTGCTCATCAAAGATCATGCAGGCTTCGTCACCCGGTTTGCAGGCCGGCCACTGGGGCAGGCTGGGGTCGTTCGGGTCGCCGTATTTGGCGAAATTGACCCATGCCGAGAACATCTGATGTTCCAGCT
>DCTE01000130.1:4545-5763 GCA_002329405.1 Ruminococcaceae bacterium UBA1448
TTGTGGAAGACAAACGGGATTTCCGAGCAGTGCCAGGGGCCTGCGCCCTCGTCGATCGGGAAGTCAAAGGTAAAGAGGTAGGAATAGGTCGCCGACTCAGCATATTTGGACTTCTCGGCGATAAACCGTTTGGAAGGTGCGCGGAAAGCGGAGTCCAGCGTCACCAGATCGCACAGGTTCTTTCCAGGGTAGGCTTTCCAGAACAGCTCGATCAGTTTGCCTGCCTTTTCCTCACCGTAAACACCGACAATCATCTGGTAGGCTTCATAGGGGGTCATCGTATTGCGGTCGGGACGGCCGGGACCGAAGCCCATAAATTCATCCAGTACAGTACCGACGATGACTGGAATCGTCTTTGCATGTTCGGTAAAGCCGACGATCAGCGGGTCGCCGAGGTAGAAGTCGTCAGCAACCGGATTTCCACCGACATATTTGCCGGCTTTTGCCAGGTCGAGGAAGACTTTCTGGTAAGCCTGGGCCATCTTGTTGTAAGGAGCGGTTTCCAGTTCTTCAATCGTTTTAATGCCCATCTCCTTCATCATCGCGTTGACGATGTCGGTACCGTCGACCTTGCCGCTGAAAGCATTTGTGCCAAAGCCGAAGACATCCAGCAGGCCCGACTGGATGATGCCCTTGTGGAACAGGCCATCCGCCTCGGGAATCTGCATCAGCGTCCAGACTTTCATACCGCCGCCCGACTGGCCGAACAGGGTAACATTTTCGGGGTCTCCGCCAAAGGCTGCAATATTGTCATGAATCCATTTGAGGGCGGCGACCATGTCGGCACTGCCGGCGTTTGCGGAATTTTTGTATTTTTTGCCAAACGGGGAGACATCCAGATAGCCCAGGATGTTCAGCCGGTGGTTGATCGAGACGACGACGACATCGCCATACTGGCTCATATTCTTGCCGTCATATGCCTGCTGTTCAATCGACGAACCGGCAGAGAACCCGCCGCCATGCAGCCAGACCATGACCGGTTTTTTGGCGGATGGGTCGATCGACTGGGTCCAGATGTTCAGGTACTGGCAGTTTTCATCCATCGGCCAGTAGCGATGGGGGACTTTCATCTCGCCGGAACCGGGTTTGTCCTGACCCATCAGCGGGCAGACATACCCGTAACCCAGGGCGTCTTTGACCCCTTCCCAGCTCTTGGGCGGGGTGGGCAGCTGGAAGCGTTTGGCGTCGGCATATTTAATGCCATAGAAGGTATAGGTG
>DCTE01000130.1:5768-13555 GCA_002329405.1 Ruminococcaceae bacterium UBA1448
AGGTGCTGTCCAGTACAAAGCCGCGCAGTTTGCCGTACTTGGTCTGGACGATCGGAGCAGTGGTCGAGCAGAGGAATTTTCTGGTCATATTCGGTATCTCCTTATTGATCGTAATGTATGGTAAATCAGTGTTCTACCTTGACTTCGCCGCCGAGTTTAAAGGCAGGCGCGCAGGCAATATGCAGGTCAACCAGCTGGTTGNNGTCAAAGATCATGCAGGCTTCGTCGTCAGGCGTGCTGGCGGGCCATGCGGGCAGGCTTGCGTCGTTGGGGTTTCCATAGCGGGCAAAGTTGACCCAGGCAGAAGCCATCTGGTGTTCCAGCTTTTCGGTTACGCCGGGGATGTTGCAGTAAGGAGTCGTGGTCGCGTTGTGGAAGACAAACGGGATTTCCGAACAGTGCCAGGGTCCGGTTCCTTCGTCAACTGGCAGCTCGAGGGTGAACATGTAGGAATAGGTTGCCGACTCAGGGCAGGCAGATTTCATCTTGATAAAGTCCTTGCTTGCCTTGCGGAAGACGCCGTCCAGACCAACGAGATCACAGAGGCTCTTTCCGGGATAGGCTTTTTCAAACAGCGCGATCAGCTGGTCGGCATTCTTGTCGCCAAATTTGTTGGCAACCAGCTTGCGGCCTTCTTCTTTGGTCATCGTGTTGCGGTTTGGATTGCCGGGGCCAAAGGCGATAAATTCGTCCATAACAGTACCGACCATGACCGGGATGGCCTTTGCGTGGTCGGTGAAGCCGATATCAAACGGGTCGCCGGGGTAGAAGTCGTCGGCAATCGGGCCGCTGGCACCGATATAGTGGCCGGCTTTGGCAACTTCAGGGCTGACTTTATTGTAGGCCTTGGCAAGGTCTTCGTAGGGAACTGTCTCCAGTTCTTCCACATCTTTCAGGCCCAGCTCCTTCATCAGTGCCTTGACGATCTGTGTACCGTCAGGGATGGTGGTATTCTTGAAGTTTGCGACGCCCGACTGGATGATGCCTTTGTGGAACAGGCCTTCGGCGGACGGGGTCTGCATCAGCGAATAGACTTTCATGCCGCCGCCCGACTGGCCGAACAGGGTGACATTCTCCGGGTCTCCGCCGAAGTTTGCGATATTGTCATGAATCCACTCAAGGGCAGCGACCATGTCCGCATTGCCTGCGTTGCCGGAGTTTTTATACTTGTCGCCGAATGGGGAGAGGTCCATGTAGCCCAGGATATTCAGACGATGGTTCAGGGTCACGACAACCACATCGCCGAATCTGCTCAGTGCGTCGCCGTCATATGCCTGCTGTTCAATCGAAGAACCGGCAAAGAATCCGCCGCCATGCAGCCAGACCATAACCGGTTTTTTGGCGGAAGGATCGACCGACTGGGTCCAGATGTTGAGGTACTGGCAGTTTTCATCCATTGGCCAGTAGCGATGGGGGACCTTCAGCTCGCCTGCGCCGGGTTCATCCTGCTTGAGCATCGGGCAGACATAGCCATAGCCGAGCGCATCCTTAACCCCTTCCCAGCTCTGGGGCGGGGTGGGAAGCTGAAAACGTTTTGCATCGGCGTATTTGATGCCGTAAAAGGTGTAGGTGCCGTCCAGGATGAAGCCGCGCAGTTTTCCATAGCGGGTCTGAACGACAGGTTCAGTGGTGGTACAGACAAATTTTTTTGCCATAGTCATAATCTCCTCTGAATGTAATTTGAACGGTCAAAACTTGGTTCCCAAAATAGGATTTGGAACTTTCTGACATTATTATAGCGGATTGTTTTTGAAATTGCAAGGCAATTTTTTGTCTGATGATGACTGTTTTTTATCTTTTTGTACGGGCAATCTGTATGAACCGCTGTTTTTTCGCTTCATTAACGGAAATTTGCAGTAAAATGTTTGCGGAAAATGGCTGCCGTTGCGTAATGGAGCGGTGTGTTGTATAATAAGGGAGAGTTTACGGCGGCCGTGCTGATGGGAGGTAGTGATATGCGGATGCAGACTCAGCTGGAGTGGGAAATGGAAATGGCCGGCAGCGTGCTGGACGAGGTGCGGACCGAGATCTATCTTGCACTGCGGTATCTGGATGGAGCACTTGCCCGGCTGGGGTATGCGGCTGACCTGTCGGTCAGGAGCCTTGCGACGGATGGCGAAAAACTGTTTTATCCGCCGGAGCATCTGCTGGAAATCTGGAAGAAAAACCCGGTGTTTGTCAACAGGGCGTATCTCCATACCCTTTTGCACTGTATCTTTCTCCATCTGTGGACCCGTTCCGGCAGAGAAAAGGTGTATTGGGATACCGCCTGCGATATCATCGCCGAAGGAATCATCGACAGCCTGCATGACCCTGCCTTTAAGCGGCCGGTCAGCTGGACAAGGCAGAAAACCGAGCAGCTGCGCAAATCACAGAGGCTTGTCTCGCCGGCAGCCGTCTACAGCTGGCTGCTGGAACTGCCGGAAGACGAGTTTACCGCATTGCGCCGGGAATATTATACCGACGATCACCGTTACTGGCCGGATGAACAGCAGATGGCGGCCAATCCTTCTGCCGGTGAGGACTGGAAAAGGGAGTCTTCGCGGGTTCAGAGTGAGCTGGAAACGCATGGAAGCGAGCAGGGTGATCAGGCGGAGGCAATCGCCGCCCAGATTAAAGCCGGAAAAAGCAGGAGAAGTTACCGGGAGTTTCTGCGGCGGTTCTGTGCATTGCGGGAGGAAATCAAAATCGACCCCGACAGTTTTGATCCGGGGCTGTATACCTATGGGCTGTCGCTGTATGGCAACCTGCCGCTGATCGAACCGCTTGAGAGCCGGGAAGAGATGCGGATTGAGGATTTTGTCATCGTGATTGACACGAGTTTTTCCACCAGCGGCAAACTGGTACAGGCGTTTTTGCGGGAAACTTTTTCGCTGCTGGTCGAAAGCGGGATTTTTCTCGACCGCTGCCGGGTACGGGTGCTGCAATGTGACGACGCGGTGCGGGAGGATACTTTGCTGACAAGCCCTGACCAGATGCGCCGGATGGCAGACAATTTTACCATTATCGGCGGCGGCGGAACCGATTTCCGCCCGGCTTTCCGGTATCTGTATCAGCTCAAGGAAAAAGGTGAACTGAATGGGCTGCGGGGAATGCTGTATTTTACCGATGGAAAGGGCATTTATCCCAGCCGCCGCCCGCCGTGGGAGACAGTGTTTGTCTTTGCCGGTGAAGAAACCGGCGGGCTGAATGAAGCCGCTGTTCCAGGATGGGCAATGCGGCTGACACTTGACCATGAACAGCTCAGTCAGATGGGGAAGGGAACCAGATTATGAATATCAAACGTGCAAAAGAGGAGATCAAACAGACCATCCGCGCCTACCTTTCGCGGGATAACGCGGGAAACTACCGGATTCCATCCATCCGTCAGCGGCCGCTGCTGCTGATTGGGCCGCCTGGTGTCGGCAAGACTCAGATCGTCGCACAGGCTGCCGAGGAATGCGGTGTCGGGCTGGTGTCCTATACCATCACCCACCATACCCGTCAGACGGCGGTTGGTCTGCCTTTCATTAAAGAAGCGGTCTATGGCGGTGAAGAGAGAAGCGTCACCGGCTACACAATGAGCGAGATCCTCGCCAGTGTCTGGGAAAAGATCGAAGCGGGTGAAAAGGAAGGTATCCTGTTCATCGACGAGATCAACNNAGTGCAAGACCTTCGGCAACCAGCCGCTGCCGGAAGGCTGGCTGATTGTCGCCGCCGGTAACCCGCCGGAATATAACAAATCGGTACGGGATTTTGATATCGTAACGCTGGACCGGGTACGTCGGATGGATATTGAAGCCGACCTGCCGGTTTGGAAGGAATATGCCCGCCAGCGCGGACTGTTTCCGGCACTGCTCAGTTATCTGGAACTGCGCCCGCAGAATTTTTATAAAATCATCCCCGATGTCGATGGGACACAGTTTGTTACAGCCCGCGGGTGGGAGGACCTGTCGGAGCTGCTGTATGTCTATCAGCAGCTGGGACTTCCAACCGACTGGGAGCTGGTGCACCAGTTTTTGCAGCATGAGGAGGTCGCGCGGGATGTTGCGGCTTATCTTGAACTCTACCGCAAGTACAGCGACGCATATGGTGTGGATGAAATTCTCGCCGGCAGAATCCGCCCCGGTGTATATGCCCGGGCGATGGATGCGGCGTTTGATGAGCGGCTCAGCCTGGTCAGCCTGATCGGCAGCGGGCTGGCGGTCAGGTTTGCAGCCGCACGGGATGCCGGGACGGTGACCGACCGCTGCTATGCGTTTCTCAAGTCGTTCCATGCCGCGCCCGCTGAAGGGACCCCGGCGCAGCTCTGGCAGAAGATGCTGGATGCGCGCAAGGGTGAGCTGACGGAAGAACAGCACCATCTGCTCCCGGATAAGCGGCGGGATCGGATTTCGGCGGAGGTCGAGCGTCTGCTGGGTGAGTGGATGCCGGACGCGGCGGATTTTGAGCAGGCGTTTGAGCAGGCACGGGCCGGGTTTGCGGCACAGGCAGAAGCGTCCGAAAAGCTGACCGAAACAGCCTCTCAGGCGTTGGAATACGCCTTTGACTTTATCGAGAACGCATTCGGTGAGGGACAGGAGATGGTGGTCTTTGTGACCGAACTGACGGTCGGGCCTGATTCCGCGCCGTTTATCGCCGATAATGGCTGTGAGCGGTACTACCGGTATAATCAGTCGCTGCTGGTCGGTTCCAGAAGGGCGGCACTTCGCCAGCAGCTGGAACAGGATGAGATCCGCGGCAATGAACACAGCCTTGAATTCTGAGCGGAAAGGTGAAGGGATGGAACTTTCATTTGTATGGGAAGAAAAGGAAGGCGGCGTTTCCCTTCTGGGCGTGTACGGAGATATACCATCTCCGGTTATCCCTGATCGGATTGAGAACCGGCCGGTTATCGAAATCGGACGGTACTGCTTCGCGCCGGGCGGCCGTGAGCCGGAAAAGGCGCACAAAACCGGTCATTTTGATGGCGGACGGCGGATTGACGGCAGTTTTGTCGAATCGGTTTGGCTGCCGGATGGTGTGAAGATTCTGGATAACGCCGCCTTTTACAACTGCCGTGCGCTGCACAGTCTGTCGGTCGGTACCGCCATCGGTGCGGTGGGCAGTGACCTGTTTACCAACTGCTGGGAGCTGGAAAAGCTGGCGGTTCGCGGAAGGGTGGACGGAGAGAGTGGGCTGAAAAAACTGCTCGCCGTCATCAGCTCCGATCTGACGGTCTGCTTTGGTCAGGATGGAGAAGGGCCCCGGCTGTTTTATCCCGAATACTTTGAGTCGATGGACGAAAATACCCCTGCCCATATTTTCAACTACTCGATATCGGGACAGGGGTATCGTTACCGTCAGTGCTTTACCGCCGGGGGCGGTGTTTCGCTTGCCGATTACGACCGGGTTTTCCCGGTTGCGCTGCCGGGGGAGACGGTACGGACTCTCTGTCTGATCGGCTGTTACCGGGTCGCATTTCCAGACGGGCTGGCCGATGAGGCAAAAAAACAGTATCTTGATTTTCTGAACGGACATCTGCCGGAGCTCGCCGGACTGCTGGTACAGATGCGGGATACCCTGCTGCTGGAACGGCTTGCCGCAAACGGCGCGGCGGGACGTGAGCTGCTGGCACTGATTTCCCATCAGGCAGCTGCAACCGGTTGGAACGAGGGGGCAGCTGCCGCCGGAGAACTGACCCACCGTTATTTCGGCAAAAAGAAAAAAGAATACACCTTTTAAACTTTGCAATGTGGAAAACTGCATTCAGTACAAAATTACAGTCGGGAGGCGTTTTTGTGAAGATCTATGATATCACCCAGGAACTGTTTCACTGTGTCGTCTTTCCAGGCGACCCAAAACCTGAAAAGGAAGCGGTACTGCGGATTGAAGACGGTGCTGTCTGCAACCTGACCAAGGTCAGCCTTTGTGCCCACAATGGTACCCATGTCGATGCGCCCTGGCATTTCTGCCAGGATGGAAAGACAGTCGAACAGATCAGCCTGGATAAGTTTGTCGGGAAATGTTATGTCACCGAAGCCGCCGGCGAGCTGAAAGCTGAGGATGCAGAAAAACTGCTGCAAACAGCCAAAAACGCAGACCCAGAAGCAGCAAAAAGACTGCTGATGAAAGGATCTGCGTTTGTCTCGGCCGGAGCCGCAAAGGTATTTTCTGAGGCCGGTATCTGGCTGTTTGGCAACGAATCCCAGACGGTCGGGCCGGAGGATGCCCCCGCTGAGGTGCACCATATTCTGTTGGAGGCCGAAGTCGTTTTGCTGGAAGGAATCCGGCTGGGTGAAGTCCCGGAAGGTGTATATCTGTTAAATGCAGCGCCGATCAACCTCGGCGGCTGCGATGGCGCGCCCTGCCGGGCGATTCTGATGCAACTGTAAACGGCACAGATCATTGAATATTTGGTTGAATGGCCACTGTGATTATGATATAATCATGGTGGCCGTATATTTTGCGGCACTTTATGCAAAGGAGTTGGTTTTTATGAAGATGAACCGTGCATGGAGGGCCCACGGAATTTGACCCTCCAATTGATGATTTGGAGGAAATAAAATGCAAAATGAAATCACGATCTATGAGTGCGCAGAAATTGCCGAACAGGAACGCTTCTGGAAGTATCTGAAAGAATATTTTATGCGGGACATTTTTCCCGGAGAACCAGATTGTTTCCACTGTTCAGAGGAATACCGGCAGAATATTTCAGCACTGCATGACCGGGACGAAAATCCGATACACTATATTGTGTTCTGTCAGAATGGACAGGAGATCGGTTTTGCACTTACGGTAGTGTATCAAACCGAGGACGGCAAGCAATTTATACTTGAGTTTTGTGTTTTCCCTGAGTTTCGCGGCGGTGGAACGGGAAAGCGATGTGCTGCTGCCCTGCTCAACTGGGGCAGAGAGAACGGAGCAAAATTTGCTGAATTAAACGCTGATACAGACGCCAGGCAACGCTTTTGGAAATATATGGGCTTTGTTCCAAATGGAAGGGACCAGTGGGGAGAGCCGCTGATGCTGCTGCCCCCGCAGGAAAAGATTGTGCCGGTAGTAGAAGTGCTGTCAGATGCTGACGATCTGTGGAATTTGGAAAGCGGGTTTTTGCAGGAAGTTGGTGAACCGCCTCTGGATGCAGGAAAAAAAGAACGGCTGGTTCGCGCAATAGAAGAAAAACAAATCGTTTTCTTTGTCGCCAAACGCCTCAACCGTCCGGTTGGCATCTGCTCTGTCAGCCCGTGTTTCTCCACATTTGCCTGTAAATGCTGCGGCGTTTTTGATGATTTTTATGTTGAACCTGCGTTTCGAAAGCAGGGAATCGCTCGTTTATTGGTATCTCAGGTAAGAAATTGGTGTACGCAGCAGGGATGCGCAAGTATACTGGTCGGCTGTTCGGCTGGCGATCTGAAAATGTATCAGTCATTGGGATTTGCCGATGAGCTTGGCAGGATGCTGGCAGTGAATTTATAAAGACATAAAAACCAAAAACCCCGCAACCTTCGATGGTTACGGGGCTTGTCTTGGAGCTACTGATCCGATTGAACGGACGACCTGCTCATTACGAGAGAGTTTCCAGCCTTAAACGTACTTAATCGAACATTTGAAAAATCCCGTAATTGCGCGGGTTTGCGGCTTTTGCCTGAACGGGCTGAGCCGCTTTTTTCTGCATTTTTTGGGAAAAAGTTTCCCGAAAGTTTCCCGATTCTGATTTAAGACCATTACCCGAACAAACCAAAAACCCCGCAACCTTCGGTGGTTACAGGGTTTATCTTGGAGCTACTGATCCGATTCGAACGGACGACCTGCTCATTACGAGTGAG
>DCTE01000055.1 GCA_002329405.1 Ruminococcaceae bacterium UBA1448
GGGGACGCACCAGATGCCCTTGACGGTATCGTCGTTGTTGACCCAGCTCTCGACCAGCGTCATGTCAGGTCCTTCGGGGGTCATCGGGACGTTGATCATCTGGATGCCGAAAACCTCGCAGATGCCGAAATGGCGGTCATAGCCAGGGACAGGGCAGAGGAATTTCAGCTTTTTCTGCTGGCCCCAGGGTTTTTCGCCGCCAGGGAAGCCGAAGACCATTGCGCGCGCGACGGTGTCATACATCATGTTCAGCGAAGAGTTGCCGCAGATGAAGACCTCGTCTTCATGGATGCCCATGATTTCAGCGAACAGCCGTCTTGCCTCCGGGATACCTTCCAGCTGGCCATAGTTGCGGGCATCCATGCCATTTTCCAGAATCATTGAATCGGTGCTCTTGAGGACATCCAGCATACCCATCGAAAGGTCGAGCTGTTCGGGGCTGGGCTTGCCGCGGGACATATCCAGTTTCAGCCCCAGGGCCTGGTAATTCTCGTATTCTTTTTTCAAAGCAGCCGACTGTTCCAGCAGCTGGTCTTTGGACATTTCTTTAAAACTCGTCATAAAGCCAAACCTCCATCAATCTCCCGGCCAACCATGTCGGCCACAGGTGCGATCAGCGCAAAAGCACCTCAGAATTTTTCGTGCGTATTTATCATACACCAAAACGCCAAATTTTGCAAGTTATTTTTTCAACTCCTGCAAAATAATACCTTCCAAACTATCATCCCCCAAACCTGTCTGAACTGGTAAAAATAACGGGAAATGCAGCCCGGCTGTTCAGTTGAACCAAAAATCAGCGTTTTGTCAGCGTCTGTCTCTAACCTCTTCCCTGTCGGGGAAGGAGAGCAGATGCTTTTGTATGCACATCCTTGCGGAGAGCTGACGGTCCCTGCCGTTCTCGAAGGTGACGGTCAGGATATCCCCCTGCACCAGCGCGATCAGCCCGTTGCCGAACCTGCGGTGGACGACCCGTTCGCCCGGCAGAAAATGGTCCGCCTGCGGGCTGTCCGGCCGCTTTTCGGGCGGTGTAAGGAAGGCATACAGAAACCGGGAGGGGACCAGCCCCTTGTCGCTTTCCGCCGGGTAAAAGAGGGTGATAGTTTCCCTGGCACGGGTCGCCGCCACATAAAACAGACGTACCTCTTCATTCATTTCCCGCCGTGCCATTTCAGGCGGCGTCCCCGCAGCCGCCCGTGCGGGAAGGATTCCCTCGCAGCAGTCGAGCAGCAGCAGATGGTCATATTCCAGCCCTTTTGCGGCATGGATGGTAGAGAGGTGCACCCGAGCATTGTCCGGCCGCAGGGGTGCTTTGAAGTACTGTTCCAGTTCGCTGATTCTGGCTTCCAGCTGGGCGGCGGTAGCGGCACGGCGGGCAAACTGACGAAAGATCGCGCTTCGGAGTGCCCCGAGCGGTTCTTCCCGGTCGAGTGCTTTTGCAAGGTAGATGCGGCCGGTCTTCAGTTCCCGGCAGATGATCCGCAGCGAATCAGCAGGGGGGAGCCCGCGGATCTGACGCAATATTTTACCAAGGTTCCTGCTTTTTTGATCATCCGAGCGGGCGAGCAGCAGCGGATAATCCTGTCCCCCTGGGAGGGAAAGCAGCTGTTTTTGCAGCTGCTGATCCAGATCGGCCTTTCCGATTGCCGCGAAACGCTGCCGGTCGGTGGGATTTTCCGCCAGCATCATAATATCCAGAACCGGGCGGACGTGATACCGGTTGAGACAGACCGGGGAGCTGGTGAGGGTAAACGGCACCTCCGCCAGCCGCAGCAGATCGGCGACCGGATAGGCCGAAAGGTTGTTCCGGTAGAGGATGCCGAGGTGTTCATCCGGCCCAAGCGCCTTTACCGCCTGCAAAATCCTTTCCATCGCCCGGTCGGGGCTGGAAGGCCGGAAGGGGACGATCGCACCGGGGCGGTTTTCCCGCGACGGGCGGATGGTTTTGTCATACCGTTCCCGGTTCTGACGGATGAACCGGTCGCACAGCGTCAGGATTTCCGGGCGGGAACGGAAGTTGTCCTCCATCCGGCAGACCGTCCCGTCCGGGAACAGCTTTTCAAAGGAAAGGATACCTTCCGGGTATGCGCCGCGGAAACCATAGATCGACTGGTCTTCGTCCCCGACCATAAAGAGGTTCTGGCCGGACGGAGTCAAAAGCCGGATGATTTCCAGCTGGACTTTGGAGATGTCCTGCGCCTCGTCAACATTGATATGGGTATAGCGTCCACGGAAACGGCTGAGGATATCCGGCAGTTTTCGGAGAAAGGTGAGGGCGTACAGCAGGATGTCGTCATAATCCATCAGCCCGTTTTCACTCTTGACCGCCTCGTATGCGTCGTACACCTCCGCCAGCCCGGCGACGACACAGGGGATGTTTCCCATCTCCTTCCGGGAAAGCATCCGGTTTTTGCACAGGCCGATTGCGGCGAGGGTATCGGCGATATCCTCGTCGTCGAGAAACCGGATATCCTCACGGTTTTGAAGCCGCCCGAGCGCCTGCCGCAGAATCTGGGAAGAGGAGGGCGCACCGTCCGAACCGGTCAGCGTCGGGACAATTCGCCCGTTTTGGGCGGCATAGCTGGAGAGGATGGAATAACAAAGGCTGTGGATGGTGGAAAAGCGGGGCGTCTCCATTTCCGGGAAGAGTCTGCCAAACCGTGTGTTCATATCCCGCGCCGATTCCCGGGAGAAGGTGAGGTTGAGGATTTTCCCGGCCGGTATGCCGCTCAAAATTTGTGCCGCGACCCGCGCGACCAGTACCGTCGTCTTACCGGAGCCGGGCACGGCAAGCAGCAGCATCGGCTTTTCGGAGAGGGAAAGCCCTTGACGCTGCTGTTCGGTGAGACAGACGCCTTTTGAAGCGAGATAAGCTGAAATGTCGATATGGATGACCCCCTAAGGATGATGTTTTTTTAATTATAACTTATGAAGAAAGTTTTGTCCAATTGTAAATATAATGCTCAATTTATTGACAATATTGTTTTTGTATTTTATAATATTATTGTAGACAAAATATACAAAATTTTGTCTATGTTCCAAGCTTAGTTGATTAAGCTAAAAGAAGTAGGTGTTGTAAATCTGACGACGTGTGAAAGGAGACAGAAAAATGATGTTAATGGAAAAAGGACAGCCATTCGTATTCACTGGTTCTGCCGACGCCCCGCGTTCTGATGTGCGCCCTGGCACGACATTGGAAGAATTCTTAACCGTTCCCAAAGCAAAAATAGTAATGAATGAATCAATGTTGCGCATCTCTATTATTGGAACACCGGATACTTGGGGTTCAAATGCTGACGGCACACTTTGGTGGCGCTATGATAGTTCCGGTAACCTTGTCCGGGACAAGTGGTATAAAGTGGGAGGATATTGGTATCATTTTGATGCTAACGGTTATATGCAAACTGGTTGGTTTTTGGATTCTGATGGAAAATACTACTACTTGTTGGAGTCTGGTGGTGGTATGGGTGCTATGCAAACCCAATGGTATAAAGTGAACACAACTTGGTATTATTTTGGTTCGGATGGCGCAATGCGAGGTCCAGGTGTGGAATATAGTATTCCTATTTCAAATGGCAGCAGCATTTTGCGTCCGCATTATTTTAACCGTTATGGTAGTTGGGAATCATTCTCGAATTTTATTTCAAGTGATGGATTGATTTATGTTTCTCAAGGAAGATTAAATGATAGTCACCAAGGTCTTGATTTATTATATTCTACTCAAGATAGGAATGACACTATGGGTCAACCAATCTACGCAGGAGTTTCAGGAAATGTCGAAAGGGTTTTAGTTGGTAATTCTTCTATGGGAAATGCTGTCATTATTAGAACAACAATTTCGGGAGCTTCTACAACAAATTATCTCGTAGCCCGATATATGCATATGAGAGATACGCCGCTGGTTAGTCAAAACTCAACTGTTACACCTACTACTTTACTTGGGTATGTTGGTAATACAGGAGATGTACGACCGAGACCTGATATTGTTGGTCCTACAGGAAATAAAGCTGGATCTCATCTTCATTTTGATATTAATGAACATAATATAACCACTGGTGGATTATCTTACTCTCAATCTTTAGAGCCGCTAGCGTTCTTTCCTACGGTAGAATTTACAGGCAATGTGGTTTGGAATCCATAAATGATACGATATGACAAGTCACACCTTAAGTATGAATAAGGATTGCGGCTTGTCATATTATTCGGTAGAAAGGAAAACTCAAATGAAGAAAAAAGCAATGTTTGTGATACTTTCTTTTTTATTTTTAGCTTCCTCTTGTAATTATTTTCCTTTCACTTTGCCTTTGGAAGATCCATCGTCAGAGGTATCAAATATGGAAGCATCAAGCGAAAAAGCTTCTGATTCTATCAAAAATAATCCGAATGTTGTGACAGAGTCGGAGCCGGAAGTCTCTTCAGAAATTGACCCGTGGATAGATGGTGCCGATCAGGATTATCAGCTATCGTCGGAAGTGGGGATAGATGAGGAGGTCAATCGCTATTTTGCTCTGTTCGATGACTGGACAGAGGAAGAAAAAGCCGGTCTGGAAATGCCCTACAGTATGCAGTGGATTATGCCGTATATTCAATTTGATGTTGATTTGTATGAATATATGCGCGCTTCCGAGAGATATCTCGAATGGCAGAAATCTGGAACGCTAGGGTATCAAAACGGAAGAGAATATCACCAGACATTGTATGATGTGATTCAGTTTTTTGATATTTCCCGTGAAGAGTTTGGAAAAATGTATGGTGACAATATTATTCCGGATACCGAATGGAGAGAACGGTGTCAGACCNNCAGACCGGTCATGTTGCTGTTTGCGGTATGAGTGAATCAATGGTCGATGCCCTCTTTTCGGATGATGAATATCTGCGCAATTCTACTTTTTGTGCAAAGGAAAGTGCATTTGTCGCGGCGGATGGTGAAGTGTATTCCGGATTCTGGATGCTGTACAATACCCCTGCCGAGGCACTGGAATCTGCGTCCTTTACGCCGGAAGAGCTGACCCGGTTCGTGGAAACAATGCGGGTACCGTTTAATGAGCGGGCAGAATCCGAAATCAGCGCTGATTATGCCAATTATGCGATGGCAGAACCGCTGGCCGAGTTCGTCGAAGAGTGGTATGCGGAATATATGGCGCTGGCGGACAGTAATTGACAGAAAAATTGAATTTTACCCTTGACAAGCGGCATCTCAGGTGCTATCATGATGATACAAACCGCAGATGGGGACGCAGATTCCGCATAAAAGATCGGTCAAGAGAAAAGCACCACCGGCTGAAAGTGCTTTCAGGTATCTTTGGAAGATGTACCACCCCGGAGGGCGCAGTGAACTGCGACGGGTACAGGCCGTTATTGCTGTAAATGAGTGACGTTTTGCGAAGCAAAACTGTAATCCGGGTGGAACCGTGGAGCTTTACCGCTTCATCCCAGTGTTTTCTGGGGTGAAGCGTTTTTATTTGCAAAAAAACTTCATCCCGTACAATCAATGAAAGGATGGTTCACAATGATTAAAGTAACCCTGAAAGACGGCTCTGTAAAAGAATATGAGAACGCTCTTTCTGCTATCGAAATTGCGCAGGATATCAGCGCCGGCCTTGCCCGTGTCGCTGCTGTCGCAGAGGTGGACGGCGAACCCGTCGACCTGCGTACCGTCATTGACCATGACTGCACCCTCAACATCCTGACCGCAAAGGACGAGGAAGGCCTGTCG
>DCTE01000177.1 GCA_002329405.1 Ruminococcaceae bacterium UBA1448
CGGTACCGTCCAGCTTGGTCAGGATAATACCGGTGATGTTGGCTGCTTCCTTAAACAGCTCAGCCTGGCTGACGGCATTCTGTCCGGTCGTCGCATCCAGCACCAGCAGGACCTCGACGTCACAGCCTTCCGCCCGCTGGGAGACAATCTTGAACATCTTGTGCAGCTCCGCCATCAGGTTTTTCTTGTTGTGCNNATCACAGCCTCTTGCCTTTGCCGCGTCGATCGAATCATACACAACAGCCGCCGGGTCAGCACCTTCTTTATGCTTGACGATATCGACGCCTGCCCGCTCGGTCCAAACCTGCAGCTGGTCGATTGCAGCGGCGCGGAAGGTATCGGCAGCTGCAACCAGCACCTTTTTGCCCTGTGCCTTATATCCTGCCGCCAGCTTACCGACGGTCGTTGTCTTGCCGGCACCATTGACACCGATGACAAAGATAATCGAAGGGCGGGTGTTGATCTGGAAGGGATGTTCTTCCCGCAGCATATCCGCGATGATCTCTTCCAACAGTCCCTTGACCACACCGGTATCGGTGGCGCCGGTTTCCTTGATCTTTTTACGGAGCTGTTCAATGATAGCCTCGGAGGTTTCGACTCCGACATCCGACATAATCAATGTTTCTTCCAGCTCTTCCAGAAAGTCCTCATCAATTTTGGTAAACGAGTTGATAACCCGTTCCACCTTCTGCATCATCGAATCCTTGGTTTTCCTGATGCCCTCTCTGATCTTTTCAAAAAAGCCCATGTTTATTCCTCCTATCCGATTCAGGTCGCGTTACAGCTGTCCCTGCAAATTCTCAGACGACAGCTGAGAAATTTTCAGCTGCAGCAGCCTTGAAACACCGCTTTCCTGCATGGTCACGCCGTACAGGACATCCGCCTGTTCCATTGTACCCCGCCGGTGGGTGATCAGGATAAACTGCGTTTTATCGCAGATACTGCGCAGATAAGCCGCGTACCGGGAAACATTGACATCATCCAGTGCCGCCTCGATCTCATCCAACACACAAAACGGCGACGGACGGACCTTCAAAATCGCAAAATAGATCGCAACCGCAACCATTGCCTGTTCACCACCCGAAAGGGCCGCGAGGTTTTTGATGATCTTTCCCGGCGGCTGGACGATGATTTCAATGCCGCATTCCAGCACATCTTCCGGGTCCTCCAGCTGCAAAGAGGCGTTGCCGCCCCCAAACAGCTCGGCAAATATTTTTCCAAAATTGCGGTTGATCGTATCAAATGCTGTGCTGAAGATGGTTTTCATCTCGCTGGTCAGATTTTCGATCAGCTGCAAAAGCTCATCTCTGGCCCCTGCCGCATCGTCCACCTGCGTCTTCAAAAACGCATACCGTCCCGAAACTTCCCGGTATTCCTCAATTGCCGCGACATTAATACTTCCCAGTGCCTTGATCCTGTTTTTGAGGATACCCAGCTGCCGGTTTCCTTCCGGCACGCTTTCCATCGGCACCCGAACCACTTCGGCTTCCCGTGGGGTCAGCTCATACTCCTCCCACAACCGGGAGACCAGATGGTCATAATCCCGCTGGATGGTTTGTTTCTGTTCATCCAGCCGGGCCTGCTCACCGGCGGCCCGTTCTTTCTGCAAAGATGCTTCCCGGGACTTCTGCCGCAGGGAGATGGTTTCACCTTCCAGACGGGTACGTTCTGCCAGGATCTGTTCATTTTTCTTTTCGTAATCAGTAATCTGCCGGGTAAAACTTTCAATTTCCTGTTTGCAGGTTTTGATGCTGCTCTCCAACCCGGAAAGGGTTTCTTCCAGCTTTTGCACCTCTTCTTTCAGCTGCTGCTGGCGTGCGGCAGCCTCCGCCCGCTCTTTCCCAAGGTTTTCCCTGCGCATCTGCGCCGCTTCGAGGTCCTTTTCCAGCACAACCCTGCGTACCGAAAAAGCCGACAGACGGGCTGCCAGTTGTTCCAGCTGGGTACTCAGCTGATCCTGCCGTCCCTGACGGGATGTCAGGCGGCTTTCGACCGACTGTTTTTCCTCTTTCGCCTTTGCAAGCGAATCAGCCGCCGCATGGCTTTCCTGCCCGACAGCCGCGAGCTTTTCCTTGCACTGTGCAGCCTGCGCCCGGAAACTCTCCATCCGTTCACCTGCCGACTGCAACTCTGTCTCACAGCGCTTTTTTTCGCCCTCAAACCGGACATAATCCTCACCTGCAACGATCAGTTCGCTCCGGGTTCCCTCAATCTGGGCCTGAATCCCGTCCAGTTCCGCTTTTAATTCTTTTCCCTTTTGGGCAACCGCCTGTTTCTGACGGTGCAGGCTGTCTGCCTCCTGACGGAGTGCGGCTGCCTCTCCTCTCCGGCTGAGCAGGCCCTGGGTACGGGCCGCACTGCCGCCGGTAAAGGAACCGCCGACATTGACCTGCTGCCCGTCAAGGGTAACTACCCGGAAACGGTAGCGGTTTTTCTTTGCCATATCCGACGCTGCATCGAGGTCAGAGGCAATGACAATCCTGCCCAGCAAAAACCGGGCAATTCCCCGGTAAGCCGGATCGGTCTCAATCAGTTCGGAAGCCAGCCCGATAAAGCCCGGTTCCCTGTCCAATCCCGGCTGGTCCAGAAGGGTCCCCTTCACTGATGTCAGGGGAAGGAAGGTTGCTCTTCCCGCCTTTTCCCGCTGCAACCGACGGATACAGCTTTTGGCTGTCTCTTCGTCGGCGACAATCAGATTCTGAAGCGCACCGCCAAGTGCCGTCTCAATTGCCAGCGCGTACTGGGACGGTACGCTGATCAGCTGAGCAACCGTTCCGTGAACGCCCTTCTGAACGCCGTTTTTCTGCCAGTTCAGCACCGACTTGACCGAGTGGGCAAAGCCCTCCATATTCTCTTCCAGGTCTCGCAGCAGGTTTGCCCGCTGTAGTTTTCCCTTTTCTTCCAGTTCCAGATCCTGGTACTGCTGCTGTAATCTTTTGAGGGCATCCTCCTTACCGGAAAACTTGATCTGCAGCCCCTTTTCGGTGTTGGTCAACGATTCCCGTCTGGCGACAATCTCTTCCAACAGCCCGTCTACTTCAGCAATTGCAGCCTTTTGCTGAACCGTCTTTTCCTCTGCCGACCGGATACCTTCTTCCGCTTCCCGCAGACGGAGCCGTTCATCCGCTGCCGAACGCTCCGACGCGGTAATCGTCATGCTGAAACGGGAAATATCCAGTGCCAGCGCGCTGAGCTTTGCCTGTAGGTCTCCCGTCTCGGAATCATAGCTTTTTCCTTTTTCCAACAGCTTTTGCTGTTCTTCTCTGGCGAGCTGTTCTTCCTTTTGCAGCGACTCAAGTTTCTGTTCCAGCCCTTTTTCCTCTTCCGAAGCCGCCAGAATAGCTGCTGCACGCTCGCCCGCCTGTGCGTCCGCCCCCGCAATCTCGTTCTTCATCCGCTTCTGTTCCAATAAACAGTGGGTGCGTTCATTCTCATGCACCGCAATATCCGACCGGTGGGATGCGATCCTATTTTGCAGATTTTCCCGAATCTGACGGTACTCCTCACTTTTGGTCAGACAGTTCTGTGTCCGGGTAAACGTTTCCTGAATCTGCTGTTCAATCCGGTCTGCCTCAGCCTGTAACCGTTCTGCGTCTCCGCGGGCAATCAGGCACTTGTTTTCCTGCTCACGCAGCGACTCCCGGTAACTATCCAGCGTCTGGAGCCAGAGGGAGACTTCCAGTTTCTTTTTTTCTTCCGACAGGCTTAAAAACTGCTCTGCTTTCTCGGACTGTTCTTTCAGCGGCCCGACTCTGCTTTCCAGTTCGGACAGGATATCATACAGCCGGAGCAGGTTTTCCTGTGCCTGGGTCAGTTTCCGTTCCGCCTCTTCCCTGCGGTAACGGTATTTCGCAATACCCGCCGCCTCTTCAAAGATTTCCCGCCGTTCCCGGCTTTTCGCGGCGATGATTTCGGCAATACGCCCCTGTCCGATCATCGAATAGCCGTCTTTGCCCAGGCCGGTATCCATCAGCATCTCATTCAATTCCCGCAGCCGGATAGTACGTCCATTGAGGAGATATTCACTTTCACCGCTCCGGTAATATCGCCGGGTGATGGTGACCGCGTCCTCTTCCACCGGCAAAGTCCGGTCGGTATTGTCAAAGGTCAATGAAACGCAGGCACTGCCCATCGGCTTGCGGGACGCAGTACCGGCGAAGATGACATCTTCCATCTTGCCGCCGCGCAGGGTCTTGGTGGACTGTTCCCCCAGCACCCAGCGCATTGCGTCGCTGATGTTTGACTTGCCGCTCCCATTTGGGCCAACGACGACCGTCATACCCTTGTCAAAATCTATCTTTGTCTTATCTGGAAAGGATTTAAACCCCTGTATCTCCAGGGAACTCAAACGCATCCATTAAACCCCTCTCTGCAAATATCCGTTACTGCCTATCTTTTTACACACGGCTGTATCTTCTGTCAGCAGCATACCGCCAGGCTGTACGTCCGATGCACGAACAGTCACCTGAAATCCCATCTGCTGCCAATGGCAGATAT
Source organism: Ruminococcaceae bacterium UBA1448 (assembly GCA_002329405.1). Classification (GTDB taxonomy): domain Bacteria; phylum Bacillota; class Clostridia; order Oscillospirales; family Ruminococcaceae; genus Faecivivens. The sequence goes on from DCTE01000177.1 coordinate 4,498, forward strand.
TTTCCCGCTTCTGTCCAACCGCACGGGAAACATCCTTTGACGATACCCGCAGCAGCACCCGGCTCCCAGCTGCAAACCTGCACAGTTCCCGGTCAACCTGATCACGGAACAGTCTTGACTCGCACAGTTCCCGGAAAGCAGGGTGATAAGCCCCGCCAACCATCTGCTCTTCCAGTGTCCGGGAAGCATGCAGCCCAAGGCGAATCACCGGAATACCGGCCAAATCCATCTGCGCAAGGATACCAGCGCAGACATCCACCGCCTCATCCAGTCCCATTGGGACAAAACTGCCATCCACCATCCATTTTTCCAGCACCGTTCCCCGCAATACGACAGTCGGATAAATCCGCAGCATATCCGGGTGAAGTTCCAGTACCCCGCGCACCGTCTTTTCCAGCGTTTCGGGGGTATCTCCCGGCAGACCGGTCATGATCTGGAGCCCAACCTGAAACCCGTTTTGCCGCAGCAGTTTGACCGCTGAAAAGACGTCCTGTGCGGTATGGCCCCGCCGGTTGCGCAAAAGCACCGTGTCATCCAGACTCTGCGCCCCGAGTTCGACTGTAGTCATCCCGTATCTTCTGAGCAGCGCGAGTATTTCATCCGTTATCCCGTCAGGACGGGTGGAACAGCGCAATACAGCAGCCTGTCCGCTTTGCAGATAAGGCTGTGCCTCTTCCAAAAAGGCAGCCATCAGCTTCTGCGGCAGACAGGTAAAGCTCCCACCAAAAAAGGCGATCTCAGTTCCCGCCGGCTGCTGATGAGAAAACGCCTGCCGGAGTTCATTTGCGACTGTCTCGGGCGTGACCAGCTGCTGCTGACCGGAGATGCTTTTCTGATCACAAAAGGAACAGTGATGCGGACAGCCCATATGCGGGATAAACAGCGGAACGATTGCCGCACGCACCGTCTTTCCCATTAAAGCTCATATCCCATCAGTTCCAACGCTTCCCGGGCAGCATTCTGTTCCGCCTGTTTTTTGCTGGAAGCAGTACCGGTACCGATTACATTGGAGTTGAGCAGTACCTCGGCAGTAAAGACCTTGGCATGGTCAGGGCCGTGTTCATCTACCAGCCGGTAGGTAACCTTTTCTTCCTTGTTTTGCTGGACAACCTCCTGCAAAGCCGTTTTATAGTCGGACAGCGGGCTCTGTTTGCGGATATCAATGTTTTTGGGGATAAAATGCAGGACAAACCGCTGTGCCTCCTCATAACCGCCATCCAGATAAATGGCTGCCAGCACTGCTTCAAAGGCATCCGCGATAATCGACGGGCGCTGCCGTCCGCCGGTCAGCTCCTCCCCCTTACCCAGACGCAGATATTTGCCCAGTTCCAGCTCGGCGGCAAATACATCCAGTGCCTTCTCACAGACAAGGCTGGCCCGCATCTTGGTTAATACCCCTTCGGGAAGATCCTTATAATTCAAAAAGAGATAACGCGCAACAATGACCGACAGGACCGAGTCACCCAAAAATTCCAGACGTTCATTATTTTTCAGGTGCTTATGTCCTTCGTTTGCATAGGAAGAATGGGTCAGTGCCTGCTCCAGATAGGAAATCCGCTTAAAGGTATATCCAATCTTTTTCTCAAATTCCTCAAGATTTTCACTGTTTTCATAAACTGTCGACATATTTTTCATCCTTTCCCGCGGTCCCTCAGGCATCGGGAAACTGTTTTCCAGATGCATCAAAAACCGCCGACAGCCCCGGACGGAAACCCGCCCGGGGAACTTGTTCATCAATCTTCTTTTTCCTTTGCCGCTTCTTCCCGCAGGGTAGCGAGTGCCTGGGAGATCGCATCATTGACGCCGCCAGAGACAAAATCCCGCGCCTGACGGATTGCATTTTTGAAAGCGTAGCCGTTGGAACTGCCGTGAGCCTTAATGACCGGCATCGCAGCCCCCAGCAGCGGTGCACCGCCGTATTCGGTATAATCCATCGACTTTTTGAATGCCTTGATTTTACCCAGCAGCATCAGCGCCGCCACCTTGCCGGCGCCGGTAAACATCCCCTTGACCATTTTTGCGAACATCGAGCCCAGCCCTTCGGTCAGTTTGAGGATAATATTTCCGGTAAAGCCGTCGGCAACTGCGACATCGACTTCCCCTGCCGGAATATCACGCGCTTCAACGTTACCGGTAAAGTTGATGGGTGCCTTGGTCAGCAGTGCATAGGCTTCCTTCTGGAGATCGCCGCCCTTGGTATCTTCCGTGCCGACATTCACCAGGCCGACCTTCGGATTTTTGATACCCATGACCTTTTCCATGTAAATGCTGCCCATAATGCCGAAATGCAGCAGCGTCTCCGGCTTGCAATCAAGATTTGCACCGGCATCCATCAGCAGATAGCAGCCTTTGATGGTTGGAATAACCGTTGCAAGGCCGGCACGTTTAATGCCTTTCAGGCGTTTGATGATAAAGTTTGCACCGACAACAATTGCACCGGTACTGCCGCCGCTGACAAAGGCGTCGCCCTTTCCTTCCTTGAGCAGTTTAAAGGCAACTGCCATCGAACTTTCCGACTTTGCCTTCAGCAGTGTCACCGGATCGTCGTGCATCGAAATTACATCCGGGGCATGGACAATTTCAATACCATCCAGTGAAATCTGATGTTCAGCAGCCGTCTTACGGATAACCTGTTCATCGCCGGTTACAATCAGATCTACTCCATATTCTTTGACCGCTGCACTACAACCTTCCAGTACGGCGAGCGGCGCATTATCCCCACCGAATCCGTCAACAATAATTTTCATTTCCGGTCATCCTTTCCTGTTTGCAGTATCATACGGCATTCGATCAGCCGGGGCTCCACCGCAAACGGCATTTCTGTCCCATCAAATCGAAAACCATACCGCTGGTAAAAACGTATTGCCCGTTCATTGTCCTTAAAAACCCAAAGGACAATCCGCGGAAACTGCCCTAACGCTTCCACCGCGCGGTTCATCAAACGATAGCCAACCTTTTGGCCGTAATATTCCCGAAAAATATACAGCCCATAAATCTCTCCGGTATTCTGAAGATCTTCTCCGCGATACCGGCCGTATCCTATAAAACCGATCACCTGACCGCCTGTCTTTGCAATCAGCACTTTTTGCCGGGAATTGCGTGCAATTTCCAGTGCTTTTTGCCGTGTAATCAGATGTCCCGGCTCAATTAACCCGCCATATGCCTGCTGCCAGCCCAGATAGTGAACCGCAGCCTTTCCGAGAAGTTCTTCTTCCGTTTCAATCGGCTTGATCTGCATTTCTATCATTCGTTACCTCTTCACGCAGTACCGGGCTGGATGCAAAATACCCGGTATAACCGTTTCTTTTCAGCTCTGCCGCAAAAGCTGCAATTGCCCGTTTGGCGACCTGTAAGTACCGTTCCTTTTTATCCCGAATCCGTTCCGGCAGCGGCGGCAAGATGCCCATATTGCTGCCCATCGGCTGGAAATCGGGAACGCTTTTGTCGCAGACATGGTCGCACAGTGCCCCGATCATTGTATCATGCGGGAAATCAAACGGCGTCAGTCCCAGCATACGACGCGCCAGCGCATGTCCTGCCACCAGCCCGCTCATTGCCGATTCCATATACCCTTCGACACCTGTCATCTGACCCGCGAACCACAGCTCGCCTCCATTGATCAGCCGGAAATCCCGTCCCAGCAGTTTGGGCGAATTAAGAAAGGTATTGCGGTGCATAACACCGTACCGGACAAATTCAGCGTTTTCAAGTCCCGGTATCATTGAAAAGACCCTTTTCTGTTCCCCCCATTTGAGGTTAGTCTGGAAACCGACCAGGTTATACATCGTTCCCTGCTCGTTTTCTTTCCGCAGCTGAACGACCGCCCATGGACGATGGCCGGTGCGCGGGTCACGCAGCCCGACCGGCTTGAGGGGGCCAAAACGGATGGTATCATCCCCACGCTTCGCCATAATCTCAATCGGCATACAGCCTTCGTAAACCTTCAGGCCGTTGTCAACATCATGTCTCGGAGCCCCTTCCGCATGAACCAGCGCATCATAAAACGCCTCATATTCCTCCCGGTTCATCGGACAGTTCAGATAATCGTCCTCACCTCTTCCATAGCGGGACGCTGCAAAGACAATATTCCGGTCAATCGAATCCGCCAGTACAATCGGAGCCGCCGCATCAAAAAAGGAAAGAGAATCCTCTCCGGTTTTGGCGCGGATGGCCTCCGCCATCCGGTCACTGGTCAGCGGTCCGGTCGCGATGACAGCCGGGCAGTCAAATGAAAGCCCGGTGACCTCTTCCCGGATCAGATGAATCCGGGGATTTTCCTCGATCATCCGGGTCACCAGCTGGGAAAACAGCGTCCGGTCAACGGCAAGCGCACCGCCTGCCGCGACAGCGGTCTGTTCTGCAGCGGGCACCAGCATACTGCCCAGCAGCCGCATCTCCTCTTTGAGCAGCCCGGAAGCAGATGCCAGCCGGGCTGCTTTCAGAGAATTGGAGCAGACCAGTTCTGCCAACCCTTCACTTTTATGTGCAGGTGAAAACTGAACCGGTTTTTGCTCATATAAATCGACATCAATGCCGTAAGAAGCGATGATCTGTGCCGCCTCACAGCCGGCCAGGCCGCCGCCAACTACAATTGCTTTGTGATTCATCAGCAGCCCCCTTATTTCTTTTCAACCGGACGTTCATAATCACATTCGGCATTCGAGCAGTATATCTTTGCACCCCTGCCCGCCTTTTGAAGCAATGTTTTACCGCATTTGGGGCAGTTTTCAGCGATTGGTGCATCCCAGCTCATAAAATCACATTCCGGGTTATGTTCACAGCCAAAGAACTTTTTCCCTTTTCTCGACTTCTTTTCCAAAATCTTGCCACCGCATTTCGGACAGGCACCGGGTGCCTCCACCGCAATTGTTTTGGTATTGCGGCATTCGGGGAATCCGGGACAGGCGAGGAATTTTCCGAAACGTCCGGTTTTGATGACCATTTTCCGCCCGCACTTTTCACAGACGATATCGGTCTCTTCATCCGGGATCTTCATGAAGACATCCTTCATATCTTCCTCAGCCTTGGTCAGAGTAGAAGAAAAGTCGCCATAGAATTCCTGCAACGTCTGTACCCACGGCTTTTTTCCTTCTCCAACCAGGTCAAGGTCAGTTTCCATCTTAGCGGTGAAACCGGGGTCGACAATCTGGGCAAAATGCCCGGTCATCAGGCTGGTTGTTACCTCTCCCAGCTGGGTCGGTTTGAGGGATTTTCCCTCCCGTTCGACATACCCGCGAGCCAGGATGGTCGAGATGGTCGGCGCGTAGGTAGACGGACGCCCGATACCGTTTTCTTCCAGCATCTTGATCAGCGATGCCTCGGTATAACGGGCAGGTGGCTGGGTGAAATGCTGGTTGCCGCCCAGTTCAAGCAGTTTGAGCAGATCCCCCTTTTCCATTGCAGGGAGCATCCCCTCTTTTTCCTCGTCGGTGTCCTTACCCTCGACGTACAATGTCGTAAACCCGTCAAACCGGACCGAAAAGCCGCTGGCCTTGAACAGGCAGACATCCGAACGGGAGGTCATCTGCTGATCAGACAGGTTCTTTGCCGCCTCAATATCCACCGCAACTGTATCATATACCGCGTCCGCCATCTGAGAAGCAATGAAACGCTCCCAGATCAATTTATACAGTTTATATTGGTCGGCAGAAAGGTTTTCCTTTACTGATTCAGGGGTCATTTCCGGCATGGTCGGACGAATCGCTTCGTGGGCATCCTGCGCGCCTGCCCGGGTCTTGTAGTTGCGGGGAGAAGCAGGCAGATAATCCTTGCCGTACTTTTCTTCGATATAGCTGGAAGCGGCAGCCCGCGCCTCATCCGAGATACGCAGCGAGTCGGTTCGCATATAGGTGATCAAACCGACTGCGCCCAGCTTGGGCAGTTCGACGCCCTCGTACAACTGCTGCGCTGCCGACATGGTCCGTTTAGACTGGAAACCGAGTTTGCGGGAAGCCTCCTGCTGTAAAGTTGAGGTGGTAAAAGGCGGAGCGGGAGAACGCTTGCGGGTTCCCTTTTTCAGTCCGCTGACCTGATACTGGGCATCTTTCAGCAGCTCCAGCACCCGATCAGACTCTTCCTTATTGTGCAGCTCCATCTTTTTGCCGTCAATCCCGTAAAAGCGGGCCACAAAACCCTTTCGGGACTTGGAAGCCTGTGGATTGAGCTTTGCTTCAATTGTCCAGTACTCTTCCGGTACAAAAGCCCGGATCTCATTTTCCCGGTCGACAATCATCCGCACAGTGACCGACTGGACACGACCGGCACTCAGACCAGGGCGGACCTTTTTCCAGAGAAACGGAGACAATTTATACCCGACAATCCGGTCAAGAATCCTTCTGGCCTGCTGTGCATTGACCAGGTCCATATCCAGACTTCTGGGATGGGCCATGCCGTCTTTGACGCCCGACTTGGTGATCTCATTGAAGGTCACCCGGTTTTTATCGTCGACATCCAGCTTGAGGATATTGGCCAGATGCCAGGAGATTGCCTCTCCTTCACGGTCAGGGNNATAAAATTTCCGCCAAATGTCTTGAAATTGCTTCTCCTTCACGGTCAGGGTCAGTCGCAAGATACACTTTATCTGCCTTTTTGGCAGCAGCCTGCAAGCCCTTGATGGTATCTGACTGTTTGCGGATATTCAGATATTTTGGGGTAAAATCATGTTCCACATCGACACCGAGGGTGCTTTTGGGAAGATCCCGCACATGTCCCATCGACGCCATGACCTCATAATTTTTCCCCAGATATTTTTTAATGGTTTTCGCCTTTGCGGGCGATTCAACAATAACTAACTTACTCATTGGGGTTATCTTTCCTTTCATCCTTTTCCTATTTCCCAAAAGAAAAGGAGAATTCTTTCTCCTGCGGCGCGCAACAAAAACCTCTGCGCGGAAAAATGGACCGGCAGACCTTCCGGCCGGCTCCGATCCACTTTCCCCCACAGAGACTCTCAGGGGCGAAGACAGATTCACGCTGTCTACATCTTTAGGCTGTCCAGTTTATCAGGCGAGCTTATACCGCTGTCCGCTCAATGCTTCGATGATACCATCCATTTCCATATCCGTCAATACCTGCAACAGCCGACTGGTCGACAATCCCGATTGACTTTTCAGGTCGTCGATCATCCGCGGTTCATCGGTCAGCNNCCGACGGGGGTCGTCTTTGGCATAATCATCTAAGTCCACCGTCTTTGCAGCGGGTTTGGACGCTGATTTTTTGCTTTTTGCCGTTTTTTCCGTCTGAGACCGGGAAGACGAAGGCTTTTTCTTTTCTTCGGTATCCTTCGTTGTATTCTTTTTGCGGGATGCAGGAATATCCGGGCTCTCTTCTGCCAGCTTAAACAGATACATCTGGTGTTCATACACCTCCTGCTTCAGCGTATCGCGGTAACGGTCAGAATACATCGAGGCAATATCATAGCCGGACAAAGCCATCTTCGCACCATCCCGGATAAACGGCGCAACACCCATACAGGCAGGTTCACTGATGTTGCAGGGCGGGATACAGAAAATCTCTTTTCCCTGATCAACCGCTGCCTCGGCGGTAATAATCGCGCCGCTGCGCATCGGAACCTGTCCCAGCAAAACACAGTCGGCCAGACCGGCAATCAGCCGGTTGCGGGCCTGAAAGTATCCGCGAAAGTTCCTGGTTCCAGGGGGAAGCTCGGTCACCAGTGCTCCTCCGCGTGCGAGAATCTGCTTTTTAAGCTCCCGGCTCTTGGAAGGATAATCTACATCGCTTCCGCATGCCAGAACGCCGATGGTCGGTGCCCCGCCCGCCATACAGCCAAGGTGAGCATAGGTATCATTTCCGACCGCACAGCCGCTGATAATCACAGCGCCGGCAACCGCCAGCTGATAACAGATATTGCCCATTTCCGAGTTATAATAATCAATCGCCCGCCGGGAACCGACCGCGGCGACAGCCAGATGGTTCCGAAGGCAGTCCACTGAACCCTGCACATAGATGACGGGCGGCGGGCAAAAGATATGCAGCAGGCTTTCAGGATATGCTTCATCCTCCATCGTAACCACCTGCACACCGAGTTTATGACAGCGGTCGAGGATCATCTGCGCCCGTTCGAGCGAAACTGTTGTAACTGCACGCATATCATTCTGATTCAAAAAAGGATAAGCAGTCTTTTCTTTATAGAAGGTTTCCGGATCTGTCTTATCCAGCAGCTCGATCACTTTTGGACTTGCAACAGAAAAGCACTGTGTCAGCCACACCCAATATAAGGCCTTGTTTTCGTTGACCATCGAGCAACACTCCTTAAAAATATATTTGTCTGTCCCGCCGCTAAAATAATTACTGCTGGTACTCCATCTGCCCCGTTGTCCAGCCGCTCAGTACCTTTTGCAGGTCTTCGGCGTAAGCCTTGGCTTTGGGCAGCGAATGATCCAGATAGTTTCCGCATTCCCAGCGCTTGGTTCCGGGTATTTCACCAGTGAACGCCAAAATAAATGTACAGGTTTCCCGGACAAGGTCCAAAGCCTGCTGTCTGGATACTGTATCACGGGTAATAAAATAAAATCCAGTCCGACAGCCCATCGGTCCAACATAAATAATCTGATCGGAAAATGAAGAGTTGCGCACATAGGTTGCAAACAGGTGCTCAAATGTATGCAGGCCGTCATTTTCCAGATAGGCCCCGCCGTTGGGTGTCACCATCCGAATATCATAGGTGATGCAGTCCCCGTCAATCCGGGAGATGTACATTCCCTTGGTCAGGGTATCATGGTTTACCTGAAAGCTCTTGATCGTCTTCATCAACATTCTTCTTTCTAAATAGATATCATCTGTCAGGACCGGCGGCACATCTCCCACATGAGAATGGTCGCCGCCATCGCCGCGTTAAAGGATTCTGCCCGCCCGGTCATCGGAATCGTGACCCTGTTGCCGCAGAGGGCGACCTGTTCAGCCGACAGCCCGTTTCCCTCATTGCCAATCATCATTACACTTCCCGCCGGAAACCGGATACTGGTAATCCCCGGTGCATCGGCATCTACCACCGACGCATAAAAGGTCAGTTTATCCCGATATTCTGTCACAAACGCCTGCATATCCGTCACCAGCAACGGCATTCTGAACAGCGCGCCCATCGCGGCGCGCACCGTCTTGAGATTGTATAGATCACAGCAATCCCTGCTCAGAATCACCCCGTCAAAACCCAGTGCATCAGCCGTGCGGAGCATCGTTCCGACATTGCCGGGGTCCTGCAAATCCCACAGTCCCAGGTAGCGTCCCATTTTATCAAAATCAGGACGGTGTTCAGGAATCCGGCAGACCGCACAGACCCCCTGCGGCGTTTTAGACTGGAACAGTCTGGAAGCTGCCGCTCCAGTGATCAGGAAAACTTTTTCACCCAGCTGCTCCAGCACAGCCAGCTGACTTTTTCCGCTTTCCAGACATTCAGGGGTAATATAAACACTTTCAATCTCAATGCCGCTGAAAAAAGCCTCCTCCAACAGCTTGACCCCTTCCAGAACAAACAGCCCCGCCCGGATGCGTGCCTTTTTCTGTGATGAAAGCTGGACATACTCCCGAATCCGAGGATTGTCTCTGGACGTAATGCTGTTCACGATATTCCCCCTGCTCCTCCACCATTTTCCGGCGAAAAAAATTTATACACCGTTATTATCGCACGAAATACGAATTCTGTAAACAGGAAAATGTAAAAAAATAGCGGCGACCCCTTTTCAGCCGCCAAAAAACAGCAAAAGAAAACGCCCGGGCCACTCAGCCCAGGCGCAATCCGATCAATTACAGAGCAGCTTTTGCCTTCTCGCACAGAGAGGTGAAAGCTGCGGTATCATGAATGGCAATCTCAGACAGCATCTTTCTGTTGAGGGAGATGCCGGCTTTCTTCAGGCCGTTCATGAAAGTAGAGTAGTTCATGCCGTTTGCTTTGCAGCCGGCAGAAATTCTGGTGATCCACAGTCTTCTGAAATCACGTTTTTTCGCTTTACGGCCAACATAAGCCTTCTGGCCGGATTTGAAGACTGCTTCTTTAGCGGTTTTGAACAGTTTGCTCTTCGCGCCCCAGTAGCCTTTAGCGAGTTTCAGAGTTTTATTTCTTCTTTTGCGCGTCATCATAGCGCCCTTTACACGAGCCATTCTATTATACCTCCAGATTCGTAATCAGTCAGTTGTAGTTATGCGTAAGGAAGCAGGGTCTTGACAGCTGCCATGCAGGTCTTGTGCGCATAAGCAGTGTTGCGCAGCTGACGTTTCCGCTTGGCGGATTTCTTGGTCAGGATGTGGCGTTTGTTCATATGAGCGCATTTTACCTTACCGGATGCGGTCAGTGCAAAACGTTTCTTCGTTGCGCTGTGGGTTTTGATCTTCGGCATATCAATAGTCCTCCTTGTGGGTCATTTGCCCTGTATGACGGAATTCCGTCGTATTATCTGGCAGGCTTCGGGGAGATGAACATGGCCATGCTGCGGCCTTCCATCTTGGCAGGCTTGTCAATGACACCGGCTTCTCCGACCGAATCCTTGAAGCGGTCAAGCAGTTCCCTGCCGAGTTCGGTGTGCGCCATCTCTCTGCCGCGGAAACGAACCGAAACCTTCACCTTGTCTCCGCCCTGCAAAAACCGGACGGCCTGATTGACTTTTGTCTCAAAGTCGTGGGTGTCAATGTTCATCGACATCCGCACTTCCTTGATATCAACCGTCTTCTGATTCTTTCTTGCTTCCTTCTCACGTTTTGCCTGTTCATAGCGGTATTTACCGTAGTCCATGATCCGGCAGACGTTGGGGGTGGCCTGAGGCGCAATGTCTACAAGGTCAAGACCCTTTTCGGCTGCAATCTGAAGAGCCTGTCTGGTGGGCATAATGCCAAGCTGGCTTCCGTCAGCATCAATGACGCGGACTTCCTTTTCACGGATTTCCTCATTGATATACAAGTCTTTTTTGCTAATGGTAAAGCACCTCCGATACCTGTCGTAAGCAATAATTTTTTGGCAACAAAAAAGCACGGACGCAATCCAAAACGCCCGCACCTGAAACACAGCCTTCTCACAAAAGAAAACCGTTAAACTCAAGATATTGACCCATCTAACACAAAAGCGAAGGGTGAGAACCGAGCGTTCTGCTTTATTGTTACCTATGCAGTATATCATATTGTTCTGATTCTGTCAACAGAAAAATAAAAAATATCTGCCATAAAATGAGCCGCACAGCAAAACTTTTTTTATCTATATTTTCAGCCAGATATTCCTTACACCAATCCCTGCAAAAACGCTCCCCATCGTCAGACAGAGAGCGTTTGGATATCAGCGGATGATCTTCTGTTTACCGGTCTTCTTTTCAGGCATCGCCGGTTTTTCCTGCGAACCGATATCAGTAAAGATCGGCTCGTCATCATCTTCCTCATCATCGTCATCGTCGTATTCGTCGTCATCTTCGCCGCGCAGAGCACGCATCTGCTGCTCATGGGGCTCAATGATATATTTGACAATATAAGGATAGGAATTAAAGGTGGTAATAAACCACATAGTCGAAAATCCAATCAGGATAAAGAACAAAAGCCAGGGCCAGAACCAGAGTACCGGAATGACCAGCAGGATCACCCAGAAAGCACTGATGAAATTGGTCTTCAATCCCAAGAAAGAGAAGATAAAGCTGTTTTTCAGAATATGCTTAATCGGGAGTTCGACCGTTACAGCCATCAGATAGGTATAAAACCGCATAAACATCAGCAGCACTTCTGCGCCGATGCAAACACCCAGCGGAATGGCCATCGCAATCGACAGCCCCTGATTGGCAATATACCACAGCAGAGCAATTCCAACAATTCCGCTTGACAGGATATCCAAAAGGCCCAGCACAAATCCCTGCTTAAAGTTGGATTTGAAAGCGTCAAAGAAGTCTGACACCATAAAGACCGGCTTTTCATTGGCAAAGTTGCGCAGGATGTACACCAGTCCGCAGGTCGCCGGCCCAATCGTAACCACTGGAATGCAGCAGAGCAGATACAGAAGATTCAGCTCCAGCAGTTTCCAGAATTTGCGTCCAAACAGCTCCAGAAAATAGAAAAAGCGTTTCTTCTTTGGCCCGTTCTTATCGACGCCGGGGCCGGGTTTGCTGTAATTGAACAGTCCACCTAATAACGACATATACCTTGATCGTTCCTTTCAGCCTGCCGTATGCAGAATACGACAGTCGCCTTTTCTACACCTGTCCTTCAAAATTACAGGGCGAATGTCACAAAAGGCGTCTTTTTATAGATTTTGAACATATCTATTATGACGGAAAACCAGCAATTTGTCAAGTACGTTTACGGTACGATTCTATAAACGATTCGTAAATTTACATCAAAAGCCGCCCAATTTTCTCCCTTTGCCCCATATTCCGTCATGTCAGCTCAAGATAACTTCCAAGACGGGTGGAATAGAGGCAGCTTCCGCCATACACCAACCCCATTCGCCGAAAGAGGGGCTGCCGCAGAATTGCCCGTTTATACAGCCTGAGCTGTGCACGATAGCGCCTTTCCAGCTGTTTCAGCGAAGAGACCCTGTCGGTCTTATAATCCACCAGATACAGCTTTCCATCCTCCACAAAGATACAGTCAGCAATACCTTGCAGCAGGACCGGTGCGGTCCCTCCCTCCGGGAAGCCGGCCTCCGCCGCCGGAATGGTATCGAAGAATTTATACTCCCTCCACATCTTCGGAGCATGCAGCATCCGTTCCATCAGACCGGAATGGAAAAAGGCGGCAAATTCCTGCCGGTCGATAGTCTCCGCCTCACCAGGCGTCAGATACTCCTGCCGTATCAATCGCGCAAGCTCATTATCCGGGTCGGCGGCTCCCGCCGCATAATCTGCGAATTGCAGTGCCCGGTGAAAGATGGTACCCTGCTGGGCCGGGGTGAACCCGGTATCCGCTCTGCCCGGCTCTGCCTGCCGCTTTTCCAGCAGCAGCTCATCTCCGCCGCATTCCTCCGACAGCAGTCCATCCCCTCCTGTCAGAAAGCGGGGAACGGACAAGGTGATTTTCCCGGTTGGATGGGTGATGCGGGTGACCGAAACCTTGGCAGGAATACGGGTAAGCGGCTCAAAAGGATACTGCCAGTCAAACCGCCTGTCCAGTTCCTCTGCCGACTCTTCCTCCACATCCAGCCGGTTCACCTTCCTGTCTGGCTGGACCTCTTCCCGGGCATCTTCCGGCTGAGGGCGTAAAACCCGCAAACCGAATTCCATCCCGATTATTCCCGGCTGTTCTACCCCGTAATCCTCCCGTACCTGCCCCATCGCGGGATGGCGCAATAGTGAAGCCAGAATCCAGTCGCTGTACCGCTGGCAGCGGGCAGAAGCGGCGGGTGAAATCCGTTCTCCATCCCCACCGGCATACATCCCGGCCGCCCGGCCAAGTGCAGACCCCAGATCTTTTTCGGATACACACAGAATCAGCCGTTCTTTTGCTCTGGTCAATGCGACATATAACAGCCGCATCTCCTCCGACACCAGGTCCGCTTTCTGACGGGCAGCGATCGCAGAATAGGCAAGGGTTGGAAACCTGCGCAGCTTTTCCCGCTCCACCCGGCGCATGCCAAACCCCATTTCCGGGTGAAACACGGTCATGCCGGTCAGTTCACGGATGTTAAAGCGTCTGGAGCAGGCAGCCAGTGCGACAATCGGAAACTCCAACCCTTTGGAACGGTGGATGGTCATAATCCGCACCGCATGTTCTGCCTCGCTCAGTGGAATCGCTGCCTTAAAATCGGTGTTTTCCTCCGCCAGCGCATTCAGATAAGAGACAAACCCCGCAAGTTCGCTGCTGCCGCCCGATTCATAATCCGCGGCATATTTGAGCAGCAGCCGCAGGTTGGCTTCTCTCGCCCCGCCGCCGCTGGTGCGGGAAAGGACCTCAATAAAATCCGTCTGATCGTAGATATACTGAATCAGGGTGCTGATTCTGCTGACCGCGCTTTTCCTGCGCAGCTGGTCCAGCAGCCGGACAAATGCCGCCGCTTTTTCCGCGTGAACGGTATCCCCTTCCGCCTCCCGCAGCAGGGCACGGTAAAGGCTTCCCTGCTTTGCGTCGAGCGCCAGACGTGCCAGATCGTCGCAGTCAAACGAAAACACCGGTGAAAGCAGCACCGCCGTAAGTGAAACGTCCCTTGCCGGATTATCCAGTACCTGCAGCAGCGATACCATCAGTGAGACTTCCCTCGAATCAAAATACCCGGAAGCGGTACACAGCTGTGCATCCACTCCAGCTTTCCGCATTGCTTCGGCATACAGCTGATCCAGTCCCCGCACGCTCCGCATCAGGATGACAAAATCACCCCCACGGCAGTTTCGCATCTGGCCTGTTTCCTTATCGTAGACCTGTTCACCAGCGTCCAACATCCGTTTGATTTCCGCCGCCAGAGCTGCCGCCTCATTCAGATAGAGCAGGATACTTCCTTCCTCTCCGTCTTCTCCTTCTTCCGGCAACTCCTGACCATCCAACAGCTGCAACGTAATTTCTGTTTCCTCATCCGGCAGCGGAGGATAATACTCTGCCCCGCAGTAAAGTGCTTCATCCGTATTATAATCGACATCGCCCACCGCACGGGACATCACACAGCTAAAAACCGCATTGACCGCCTGTGTCACGGCAAAGCGGGAACGGAAGTTGCGGGAAAGGACTGCAAGTGCCGGGAAATGTTCGCCGTCATACGGAAAATAGGCGTCTTTTTTCTCGATAAATACCGCCGGGTTTGCACTGCGGAAACGGTAGATGCTCTGCTTGAGGTCACCGACAAAAAACAGGTTCTCCCCGTTTTTGCTGATACACCGGAAGATCATATCCTGCAACCGGTTGGTGTCCTGATACTCGTCCAGCATGATCTCCTCAAACTGTTCGGAAAGTTCTTTTCCAAGCTCGGTAGGCGTTCCATCGGGATTTGCGACCAGCCGCAGTGCAAATGCCGCAAAGTCGTTAAAATCCGCCACCCCCGCTGTCTCTTTGGCGGCAGCCATCCGGCGGGAAAACTCCCTGACCAGTGAAAACAAACAGCGGATCACAGGGTATTCTGCCCGCAGGTCCTCCCGGAACTGTTCAGCTGTACAAACCATCATCCCGGCTATCTGCCCGCACAGCTCCTTAACCGAATCGCGGGCCGTCTTGACGGTGGTCTTCACTGTATCCGAAGCGGTTTTAAGGAAGGTCAGTCGGTGGCCGGCAAACACTGATCCGGCAAGTGCCGCGATCTGATCCCAATTGCTGTCATCTGTTTTTGTTGCCAGCTCAGCAATCATCCGCACCCCGTCCAGCTCCTGCCGCAGGGTCGCCAGTCCTTTTTCACCAATCTGTTTATCTGCCAGACTCCCGGCCGCGATCACCGCTTTTTCCATCAGACGGACGGCGTCACCCGCCAGTCCCTCCACCCGGTCCAGCAGGTATTTCCCCCATCCGGTTTCTCCCGGGGTTATCTGATCGTCTGCATACAACGACAGCTGGCTGTCCAACCACTGTTCCGCAAACGGCAGCGAACGCAGTTTGCCATACAGCGACAGGATTTCCTCCGACAATGCCCGGTCATTTTCGATACCGAAATACCCGGTCAGCTGAACAAAGTCTTCATTCTCTCCACTTGCCGCCATCAGATACTGTTCTTCCAGCAGCCCCCGCAGGGTATCCGATGTCATCCGGGTCAACATCGCCTCGTCCACTCCCCGCAGGTTGGGAGAAAGCCCCAGCTGGGGCGCATGTTCCCGGACCAGCGAATGGAAAAAGGAATCCATCGTGCAGATCTTCGCCTGTCCCAGCAGCATCATCTGCCGCTGCAAAAAGGGTTCACCGGAGTTCTCCGCCAGTGCCTGCCGCAGACGTGCCCTGATTCTGGTCCGCATTTCCGCCGCCGCCGCACGGGTAAAGGTAACCACCAGAAAACGGTCGGCCGGCACCGGGTGTTCCCGGTCCAGGATACAGGAGGTAATCCGTTCGGTCAGGACTGCGGTCTTGCCGCTGCCCGCCGCCGCTGATACCAGCAGCCCGCCTCCTCTTGCCTCAATTGCGGTCTGCTGCTGAGGGGTCCATTTTGGCATAATCCGACTTCCTTTCGATTGATTTTCCGGTCAAAACTGGCTTACTTCCATTCCTTCCAGATATCAGGACAGTATCCGGCTGTCGCCTGGCGCCCATTGCGGACAATCGGGTCGATCAACAGCTGCTGGTTTTCCAGCAGCTTGTCAAACTGCTGAGACGACACCAGTGCTTTGACCAGTGCAAGGGTATCCTGGTCCCGACATCGGTCATCCAGCAGCTTTTCCAGCGAACCCACCGCCTGCATGACGCTGATCAGTTCGCCCCTGCTCAATCCTTTCTCCTTCCGATCGACAAACTGATAGGGAATCTTCCGTTCCTTAAAATAGCGTTCAGCTTTTTTGGTTTCAAAACTTTTGCGGGTACCGAAAATCTGAATATTCATTTGTCTCTCCCTTTCTTCCGATAATAGAAAAGCGGAGCGATCCTGAAAACCACCCCGCTCAACATTTACTCTTCTGCCTGTTCTGCCGCGTTCCCGCTTTCCATAACCGTCTCAGCGAACTGCTGCACCGCTGCGCATTCCCGTTTTGTCAGGTCAGCACGAATCAGCCGGTAAACAGCTGCCGCCACCGGCACGCCCAGCAGCATTCCGCTGACGCCCAGAATTCCGCCGCCGACTGTAACTGCCGCCAGCACCCACAATCCAGGCAAACCAATCGACGTCCCGACTACTCTCGGATAGATCAAATTGCCTTCCAGCTGCTGCAAAATCACCAGATAAACCAGAAACAGCACTGCTTTTGCTGGTGAAGCAGTAAAGATCAGCAGAAACCCGACTGCACCGCCGATATAAGCACCTGCAACCGGAATCAGTGCTGAAAATCCAATCACGGCTCCAATCATCGTCGCGTATGGGAACTGGAACAGGAACATTCCCAGCGTACACAGTGCACCCAGAATCACCGCTTCGGTGCACTGACCAACAATATACCGGTGGAAGCAGTCGTCCAAAACAGAGCACAGATAATGGACCCGAATGTTCAGGTGCGGACGGATATACTGGCCCATCAGCCGGTCCAGCTGGTTCTTCAGCCGGTCTTTACCCAGCAGCAGATAAATGGAGAAGATAAACCCAATCAGCAGGTTCATTGCCCCCGAAACCACCGAAGTCAGCATACCTGCCGCCAGATTAAAGGTCCCTCCGACCCCCTGATACAGCAAATTGAGTAAATTGGTAACGGCTTCTTTCCAGTTGATATCATTCAGAAAACTTTCAACCGTTTCCGGCAGAACGCCAACACTCGCCAACAAATTGACAAGATAGTTTAAAACACCAGGCACTTTTGCGAGCAGCAGCCGGATACAGGCTACAATCTCCGGCACCACCATTCCCACCAGAAAGGCAACAATCAATACCAATGTCAAAAACGCGCCAATCATACAGACCGGCCTTCGGCTTTTTCCAATGAGTTTCTGCCCGCTGGACGGAAAATAATGTCTTTCATAAAAGGACATCAGGATATTGATGATATAAGCAATCACACATCCGGTCAGAAGCGGCGCGGCAGCCCCAATCCCCAGACGCAGTACCCCGGTAAAAGCATCCCAGTAATGGATACACAAAAACAGTATAAACACGCTGATCCCGAGCCGCAGACAGCTTTTCCATTCGATTTGCATATAGATTCCTCTCTGTCTCCCCTCACAGCCGCCACAGTAAAAAAGCCCTACGGCAGGCAGCTGATCCACCCGACCGCAGAAGCCGACTATCCTGTGTTCTGTTCTCTGACGCTGCTGTGACATTCCGGTTATTTAAGCGTATTATAACCTGTATTCCGCCAAAAAGCAAGGGCTATCGCGGTTTATTAAGGATTCGCTCACAAAAATAACCCCGTCCTTTTGTCTGGAAAAGAACGGGGTTATGATCAAACTGTTATACAGTCAGTTCAGACGGCAATTAAACCGGAAATCATGCTTCGAAACAAATCATGTTTTGTAACAAATCATGCTTTGCCGACAGAACCGAACAGTTCCATCTTCTCTTTGACTTTAGCCTTGATTGCTTCTGCGCCGGGAGCCAGCAGCTTACGGGGGTCAAATCCCTTGCCCTGTTTGTCCTTGCCTGCTTCAATGTACTTGCGGGTAGCTTCAGCAAATACCAGCTGGCATTCGGTGTTGACGTTGATCTTGG
>DCTE01000079.1:0-216 GCA_002329405.1 Ruminococcaceae bacterium UBA1448
GATGTAGATATCCAGGAAGGTGGAAGTCCGGCCGAGGGAAGTTGCGGCACCGTTGTTTTCCTTAATACCGGCAAGGTATCCCATATACAGATACTGTACCGCCTGCTGAGCATTTTCAGCCGGTGCGGAGATATCCACGCCGTAACGGGCAGCCATCGACTTCATCTTGTCCAGCGCGCGGATCTGTTCGCTGACCTCTTCCCGCAGACGGATAAG
>DCTE01000079.1:243-12354 GCA_002329405.1 Ruminococcaceae bacterium UBA1448
CGGCGGTAGTCGCCGATGATACGGCCGCGGCCGTAAGCATCCGGCAGGCCGGTCAGCAAACCCGCGTGACGGGCAGCGCGGACCCGTTCGGGATAAGCGTCAAATACACCTTCATTATGAGTCTTGCGATACTCATGGAACTTCTTTTCAATATCAGGGTTGAGGGTATATCCGTACTGCTTGAGGCTTGACTGTGCCATCCGCAGGCCGCCGTACAGGTTGACAATCCGTTTGAGCGGTGCATCGGTCTGCAATCCGACAATCACTTCATTGTCCTTGTCGATATAGCCGGGGGCAAAGTTGTCAATCCCGGAAATGATGTCGGTTTCAACATCAATGATGCCTTTTTTGATCTCCTCGATGATCAGCGCGTTGCACTTTTCCCAGACCTTCGCAGTCTTTTCACTCACGCCAGCAAGGAACGATTCATCCCCTTCATACAGGGTATAGTTTTTCTGAATAAAGCTGCGGACATTGACCTCATCCATCCAGACACCAGGTGCAAAGCCCTTCCAAGCGGTATTTTTCAGTACATTCTGATCCATCTGTATATCCATCCTTTCAAGGTCACGTCAAAAATTTTGATTGGATTATTCAGCGGAATATTCCGCAAAATATTTCCTTTGAAGCTGTGCACACCGCTCCTGTTCCATCGGCGGGGTATCCTCCAGCGTATAGGGCAGCCCGAGCAGCGGATATTTATGTGCGCCCAGCCGGTGGTAGGGCAGCAGTTCCACCCGTTCAATCCCGGACAGGCTGTCGATATATTCCCGCAGACCGGCCAGATGTTCTTCACCATCTGTCAGCCCGGGAACAACTACATGCCGGACCCACATCGGCACCTGCATCTGCTGGGCCAGCCGGAGAAACCGCAGCGTTTCCTCCATCGGCTGGCCGGTCAGTTTCCGGTACTCTTCCGGGAGGAAATGCTTGACATCATACAGAATCAGCGAGGTATTGGCAAGGATTCGGCGATACTGTCCATCGTCCGCACGCCCTACGCCCGCCGTGTCGATGCAGGTATGAATCCCGGCTGCCCGCGAAAGGGCGAGTGCCTCTTCCAGAAAATCCGGCTGCAAAAGCGGCTCACCGCCAGAAAAGGTCACCCCGCCGCCCGAACGGTAATAAGTCTGGAAACGCCGCAGCTTATTCACCAGTTCTTCCGGCGAAATACAGGTCCCTTCTCCTTCCTTCCAGGTATCCGGGTTGTGACAGTAGCGGCAGCGGAGCAAACACCCCGAAAGAAAAACTACTGTTCGGATGCCGGGGCCATCTACCAGCCCCATCGACTCGATCGAATGAAGATATCCGTCCAATTTCGTCTCACCCTTTCTGATAAAGAGAAAGAAAAATCTGCCCGGCCTGACATGCAAGCCGTTATCGCCCGCCCGTGCCGTCAAAAAAGGCCGACCAGGAGGACAGCAGATGCCCAGACGGTCGGCCTTGACGATCATACTCCCATGTGGTTTAACTCTCCACTTCCGCCAGTCATATGATCCAGTACCTAAAGGATATCATGAATTTGTATGCCTGTCAAGCCGATAAAAGCCATCATTTTTCGGCAAATCAGCACTGCTTTTTTGTATATCCTATCAGTTTAATAGGATATACTTTACCACAACCTGAAAAATTTACCAAAATTCTATTGTAAAAACAACTGCTTCATGTTATCATAAAATAAAATTAGATCACCGTAATTTTTTGTTGGAAAGGAATGGATCATATGGCTTCACAAAACAGACAACTCTATTCAGTTTTGGCCTATATCTGGATCTTATGGCTGGTCGGACTGGTTTCCGGCAGCAAAGACCCTGTCGTCAAACGGCATGTCAATCAGGGACTGAACCTGTTTATCCTCTGGACACTCGCCAGTTTTCTGGCACTGTTCCCGATTTTGGATATCATCGGCGGAATCTTATACATCCTTTGCCTGATCCTGATGATCATGGGCATTCTGAGTGCGATCAGACAGGATGACCGTCCGCTCCCGATTCTGAGCATTGTCACGCTGATTCGATAATCATTGATAAAAGCCGGCTGCCTGTAAAAGCAGTCGGCTTTTATCTGTCAGATCATGCCGCAATCGTCATAATCTTTCCATTTTTCACGGTAAGCGCGCTCACTGGTATACCGATAGACCAGATAAGCCGCTGCACTGAGCAGCGTCATAATCCCCAGGACCAACGTCACAAAAGAACGGGTCTCCATCTTTTCACGCATATCATAACGATCAAACAAATTCACAACTCTACACCCTTTCACATCTGTTCTGCTGTATAAACTGTATACATCTGGTGTTATTCCTCTATTTCCGACGCAGGCTGTTTGGATTTGCGATGGGAGACATCAGTTGCCGGATATCCCCACCCGTCCAGACCGCTCCGGCGCAGTGCACCGAACAGCCGGTACTTAAAGCCATTGCTTTCCCGCTCTTTCTGCGCGAGGAAATTCTTGATGTCCTCGCGGGAAGTATGCCCGTCAGCAGGACAGCGGCTTTTAACAACCGGCAGATCATTTCGCACTGCCGCCCGGCGGATATCCGCCTCCGGTGCAAACACCAGCGGACGGATCATCCAGAGCTCTTTCCTGGAAAGCCAGGTCTTGGGAGCAAAACACCCGAGCCTGCCTTCATTGAACAGGTTCATCACAAAAGTCTCAACCACATCGTCATAATGATGCCCAAGTGCCAGCTTATTGCACCCAAAACGTTTTGCTGCATCATGCAGTGCCCCTCTCCGCATCCTGGCGCACAGGCTGCATGGATTGGGTTCCTTGCGCACATCAAAGACGATCTGACCGATCTCGGTCGGAAGAATATGATACTCGATTCCAAGCTCCTGACACAACTTTTCCACTGCCTCATAGTTGCCCGGAACCCCGCCAAACTGAGGGTCAAGCGTAATGCCGACAATCGAAAAATCAATCCCGATAAATTTTTGCAGCCGGGCCAGACCAACCAGCAATACAACCGAGTCCTTCCCGCCCGACACACCGACGGCGATCCGGTCTCCATCCGAAATCAGGTTGAATTCCTGAATCGCCTTGCGCATATATCCGAGTATTCGCTGCACCGATTCACGCTCCAAACAAAGGATTGGGATAAACGCCGGCCTGATGCAGTGCTGCAAAGGCATCGACAACGATCTGTTTATCTTCTGCGTATGTAACGCCAAACCATTTGTCATGGGTTTCAAGTACCTTGACCTGTGCTTCTCCGCTCTGAATCATTCCGTCAATTACGGTCGGCAGAAGGTATTCGCTCTTGATATCGCCTTCTTTACGGCTGCCGAGGAATTCGACAAAACCTTTTTCCAACCGTTCAAAGAATTCAGGCGTCAATCCCCAAAGGTTCATCGAAACATGGCTGTTTACATCAATCGGAACCAGACTTCCGTCTTCTTCGACAGCGGCACCGTCCGCAGTTTTGACAATTCCATGGGTTTCGTTGACTCCGGTCAGATTGCCGTTTTCATCTACCTTGCAGACGCCGCGGGTTACCGCGCCGTTGTCCGAAAGAGTATTGCCCAGAATAAAGCCCGCCATGCAGTAGCGGCCCTTCTGGTCCCCTGTCTCCGCCAGATAGTCATGCATCAGTTTAAATGCTTCCTTACCATAATAATCGTCTGCATTGATAATGGCAAACGGGCCTTTGACAATATTCCGGCAGCAGAGAATCGCCTGGCCGGTCCCCCAGGGTTTGGTTCTTCCCTCCGGGCAGGCAAAACCTTCCGGCAGGTCGTCCAGTTCCTGAAAAGCATAAGCAGTCGGGCAGATTTTTGCAATCCGGTCACCGACAATCTCATGAAATGTTTTTTCAAGGTCTTTGCGGGTAACAAAGACCACCCGGTCAAATCCGGCTTCCAGCGCGTCGTGCACCGAATACTCCAGAATTACCTCTCCAGACGGGCCGACCGGCGTCAGCTGTTTGATACCAGCGCCAAAGCGGGAACCGATGCCCGCTGCCATAATAACAAGATCCATAGGATACCTTCTTTCTTACCATGATACAATTATTTAACCGCCGCTGACAAAACGGCGTTTATTTTGAAATCAAATGTTTTATTTATTGTACCCTCTTTTGACTCAAAAGTCAATGGGACAAACCGTTACACAGCGATCGGACAGCCTGTTCAGCAGCCAGCTGGCCGGAAGACCACGCCCATTGCAAATTATATCCGCCGCAATCGCCGTCAACATCATACAGCTCGCCGGTCACATAGATTCCCTTCACCAGCCTGGACTCCATCGTGTATGGGTCGAACTGGCTGGTATCGGCACCGCCGATCGTGACCTGCGCATTTTTCATCCCGTTGGTGCCGGTAATCTGAACCGGAAAGCATTTGAGCAGCCGGGCAACCGACGCGATCTCCTGACCGTCCAGACCGCCGGACAGCCGGGAAAGAGGAGCCGCCCCAGCTCNNCTGTCCCAGCCGTTTGGGAACGAATCCCGTGAAGTAATCCTCCAGCCGTTTATCCGGCCGGCTATTGGCGCGTCGATGCAGCATCCCTACCAGAACCTTTTCGTCAAACTCCGGCAGAAAATCCACTTCCACAACCGGACGCCGCCCACTGTCCAGCAGCCGGGATGCGGTCGCCGACAGCTGCATGACCGGCGGCCCTGAAACACCATAATCGGTAAACAGCAGTTCGCCGCTCTCTGTCCGGCAGACCTTTTTTCCGTCCCGAAGGGTCAGCACTGCCTCAAATTTACTGCCAGATAAGCCCTTCAGCCCGGCCATATCCGCTTTGAGCTGTACGATACCCGGAAGGCGTGGGGTTATTTTATGCCCAAGCCCTTCCAGCAGCCGGTATCCGCCGCTGCATCCGCCCAGACCTGCCGACGCTTCCCCTCCGCAGGCAATGATGACCCGCTGCGCGGTATATTCACATTTTTCATCGCCCGCCTGAACAGCCAGCCGGAAAGACCCATCTTTCAGCCGGCGGATATTTTGCACTTCGCTGTCGGTGCGTACCTCGACCCCCAGCCTTTCCAGCTCCAGCCGCAGGACATCCAGCACAGCCGCCGCCTGCAAACTATAAGGATACAGCTTTCCGTCCTCCTGCTCCACCACCGGCAGGCCCATCTCTTCAAACAACCGCAGTGTCTGATCAACAGGAAACTGCCGCAGCGCCGGCCGGACAAAATCCGGTGCACCGCCGTGATAACCTTTATATGGTGCATTCCGGTTGGAGATATTGCAGCGGCCATTTCCGGTCGCCAGCAGCTTGCGTCCAATCCGTCCGCCCCGTTCCAGCAGCAGAACAGAATCACAGGCTGACCCGGCCGCAACAGCAGCCATCATACCTGACGCACCGCCGCCGACAATCACCAGCGGATATTGTTTCACGATTTCGACTCCTTCCCGGATGACTTCGGCTGTTTGTTTTCTTCCTGCCGGACAATGACAACCGATTTGGACTTGAATGGCTTACTGCGCAGGGATGGGAGCTTGCCTGCGATCAGCTGACGTCCGAAACGATAGTATTTTCGGGCATACTCGTTTCTGCGCTGCTCAAATACCGCCCTGAGTTCCCGCATTTCCTGTTCAAGCGTACTGCTCCGGCGTTCGCGGGTATACCGCCGGATTACGTACCGATAGCGTTCACAGGCGCGTGCAACCGCGTCATCCCATGAAAGATAAATTTCTTCACAGGCATTCTTACCAATTTCTTTGAGCTTCTGCCGATCAGAAGAAGCTGTTAGAATTGCCTGTGCCATGGAATCGCCATTTTCTTCAATTAACAGACCGTTGCGCCCATCGGTAATTCCCTCAGCCGCACAGCTTCCCCTGACCAGCACCGCCGGGCAGGAACAGGCCGCCGCTTCCCGGACGACAATCCCGTTGGTGTCGTAGGTCGATGGAAATAAAAACAGCTCGGCCAATGAAAAATAGCTGCGCAGTTTTTCCCGATCCTGAATCGCACCGGTAAAGATACAGTCATCCGCAATGCCAACCTCCCGGCAGTAGCTTTCAATCTCAGCACGGTCGGCACCATCGCCTACAAAAAACATCTTAAACTGCACGCCCTGTTTTTTGGCGCGCGCCAGCCCATCAATCGAAATCCGCACACCTTTATACCACATCATCCGGCCGACAAACAAAAATACCGTCTGTTCCGGGCGGATACCATATTGCTGGCGCATCTGCTGCAAGACCCCATCGTCGGTCCGGCCCCGTGCAAAATCGACGCCATTTTCCATTACAATATAGTTGCCCTCATATCCGAGACTTCTGAGGTTTTCACCGGCACCCTTGCTGACCACCCATACTTCGTCACAGGCGTTGATATTGTTGAGCAGCAATTTGAGGGACGCACTGCGCACCGGGTTGAGGGCGACACGCTTTTCGATATCCACGTCAAATTTGGTATGGTAGGTAAAAACAATCGGCGCACCGGTATTGTACCGCAAAATCCTTGCCACAATCGTCGAAATAAACGGGCAATGGGTATGTATAATATCAATCTTCTGCCGGGCAAGAAAGGTCTGCATCCGCAGATCAAACGGGATTCCGCCCCGATACCCCAGACGTTTGGTCATTGCCGCGCTCGCATACCGCACGACCTTAAAAGGATAGTCGTCCTTGACATGCGGATACCACGGTGTCGCAACAATCGCGCGGCCATGATTTTTCTGGATACTGCGGGCA
This sequence comes from Ruminococcaceae bacterium UBA1448, assembly GCA_002329405.1. Lineage (GTDB taxonomy): Bacteria > Bacillota > Clostridia > Oscillospirales > Ruminococcaceae > Faecivivens. The sequence continues at coordinate 6,894 of DCTE01000079.1, forward strand.
TAGTTGAGAGTTGCATTCGCCACACCGTCAATCGTCGGTGGGAACGAATCATTCAGCAGGCATACAGTCAGTTTATCCATTAAAGTATTCCCCTTATAAAAGAACGGGCACAAGCCCTTTCCAAAATCATCAGTCGCAATGACTTATCTGTTCCTTCATTATACACGAATCAGCTCTGCATGACAAGAGCCGGAGACTGCCACGACAAAGACAAAAATACCGCAATTTTGTATATATCTACAGACTGTTCATATTTTAATGGTCTGCAGGGACTATTGTGCACAGAAATAAAACCGCCGCGAAATGCAAATCCTGTCAGCACATCTCTTGACTTTACAGACAAAATCCCGTAAAATAAGCAATAGATAGAAATACACCAAACCATCTATAACAGTTGGAAGGATATTCCATCCACTGTATACTGAGAGGATTGAAGGAAATGGCAAAAATGTTGTATCAGGGACACGGCAGTGTCCGCTTCGTCATGAATGACGGAACCGTAATTTACCTGGACCCGTTCGCGGGTGAAGGGTATGATCTTCCCGCAAACTATATCTTCGTCACCCATCAGCACCACGACCACAATCTGGTCGACCTGATGCCGCATGCGGCAGGGTGCCGGGTCATCACCGAAAAGGACTGCATCCGGGGCGGTGAATACCACCTCTTCAACTTCGGCAACTTCCAGGTTCGCGCTGTTGAAGCATATAACTCTCACCACAAGAAAAATGAATGCGTCGGTTATGTCCTGCTGCTGGATGGCAAAAAGGTTTACTGTGCAGGTGATACCTCCACCACTTCCCAGATGAGCAGAATGGCTGAAAAGAAACTGGACTATGCACTGCTTCCGATTGACGGCATCTACAATATGGGGCCGGACGAGGCTGCCAAATGTGCTGAACAGATTCAGGCCAAATATGTTGTCCCGATTCACATGGCACCGGGCGAATTGTTTGACATGGAAAAAGCCGAACAGCTCAATGTGGAAAACCGTCTGATCTTACAGCCTGGTCAGGAGATCGAGCTGTAAACTTACAAAAACAAATATGACCGCCGGTTGGTTTCCGAAAGGGTGCCAGCCGGCGGTATTTTTTATTCAATTATTGATGACACTGCCCGAAGCAGTTTTGCGAACGATGATTTTATTTTCAATCCGGGAGGACAGTTCGCTGACATGGGAGATAATCCCGACCAGATGGTCGCCGGCCGATACCTCCGACAGGATACTGAGTGCCAGTTCAAGCGATTCCGAATCAAGCGTGCCGAACCCTTCATCAATAAACATCGTATCCAGTTTGATTCCGCCGGAAGACCGGGAAATCACATCCGACAGCCCCAATGCCAGTGCCAGAGATGCCATAAAGGTTTCGCCGCCCGAAAGGGTCTTGACACTGCGGACCTTGCCGGTATAATGGTCCAGGACATTCAATGCCAGCCCTGTCTGGGACGCGCCGGTCTTTTCATCAGTCCGCAGCAGCTTATACTGCCCGGCAGACATTATCCGCAGACGGCGGTTTGCCTCCCGGATGACTTCTTCGAAATAAGCCGCCTGAACAAAGGCCTCAAACGACAGCCGGCGTTTGCCGGTCAGCCCGCCGGAAGCCGTCTGATACAGCCGCAGTATCCGGGCATGTTCCGCCGCTGTGTGTGCAAAGGCGGGGGCCTTTTCTTTCAGCTGTTCAAAAATCCGTGTATTGGTCTCCCTGCGATGGTAAACAACGGATTGCTGATTACGCAGCTGTTCTCCCTTGCGGGAGGCATTGTCCAACGCGGCCGATAGTTCGGCAAGGTCTGCACGCGGCTGCCCTTTGGTCTCTTCGGACAGGGTCTCACAGGACGCCTGCAACCGGAGAATCAGCTGGTTCCAATCATCCAGCTCTTTTTGCATCTGCTTTGCCGTTTCCGGCTGTAAGCGGGCTGCAATATAGGCCTCCTTGTCGGCAAAACCGACCGACGCAAGTGCTGTCCGGTAACATTCGACAGCCTGACGGTACTCGCTTTCCGCCTTTTGCCGTTCTTCACAGCAGGAAGCGTTGGTTGATTGAAGCGCGGAAAGGGCGGTTGCCGCCGTTTCTCTGCCGCTGCGGGCATTTTGCAGCTCCTGTTCCAGCCGGGTTAGGGTCTGCCGGCGGCGGCTGATCAGCTTTTCCAGTTCCTGCGGCGTCTGGCAAGGAAGCTGGGCGCGAATTTCGTTGACGCCGGCATTGGCCGCCTGAAGCTGTCCGGTCTTTTCTTCCAGCAGGCCGCGCTGTTTTTCCAGATTCTCAGAAAGTTCCCGGGCAGCTGTTTCATGTTTTTCGATCTCTCCGCTCAAAGCTGAAAGCCGCTCAACTTTTGCCTGCAACTGCTGGCAGTTTTTCTCCAACGCCTCGATCTGGCCGTTGATCTCTGTCTCCTGTTCCTTCAAAAATCCCGACAGCTGCTCCAGTCCGACCGGCTGCCCATAAGCCCCTTCCACCGACACCAGCAGGCTTTTCTCCATCTCCCCGACCCGTGCGGTCAGTTCACCCGATTTCCGGCTGCTTTCGGTNNGTACTGCGCCGTCCGCTCTCCTTTTCTGCCGTTTCCGCCTTTTTCAGTTCTTCCTCGGACGGTGCGTCCTGCGGCAGCGGTGCGGGAGAAGGATGTTCTGTCGAACCGCAGACCGGACAGGGCTGTCCATCGGTCAGGCTGCTGGCGAGAAAACCCGCCTGATGGGCAAAAAATCGGGTTCTGATATCTGCCAGTTTTTTCTGGGTCTGTTCCCAGAATTTCAAATCAGACTTTGCAATCGCCTGAACCTTGTCCCGTTCGCGGACAGTTTCACGATAGGTTTTGACGGCAGCGATAATACGGGCAGTCAGTGCTGCAAGCTGACGCTGCCTGGCAAGGGCATTCTCTTGTTCGGCAAGTTTGGCGGGCATTGGCCGAAGCTGCTGTTCGGTCAGCTTCATGCCGGAAATTTTGCCTTGCTCCTCATCCAGCCGGCGGATCATCCGATTCACACTCTCCAACAGCTGTTTCCGTTCCTGCTCCAGTTGTTGCTGCTGGCGGATTTGGGCCTCCAGCCGTTCAAACTGCGGACGGGATTTTTCCAGCAGCTGCACCTCCCCGGTCAGACGAGTTTGCTGGGGAAGATTTTTCTCCTGCAAGTCCAATGCCTTTTGTGCCTGCTCCATCGCCTTCTCCCCGTCTGCCAGCCGGCTGGTGGACAGTTCCAGCGCCTGCGCCGCTTCTTTCAGCCGTTTGGCGGCACGAACACACCCTTCCGCCTCCGGTCGGACCTTTTCAGCGGCCGCCGCCAATGTCAGACGGCGTGCGGTATCCTCCATCTCAGCTGTACGGAGTTTTTGAAGGGAAAGCTCCTGACGGGCCATTTCCAGCCTATCCAGCCGGGCATTCAGCTGTTCACCGGTTTTGACCGCTGCAGCCAACCCTGCCCGCNNATTGGCCGACGACGATTCACCCAGCGTCTTTTCCAACGCCTGATCAGCAGCAACCGCTTCTCTGAGCAGCGGAGAAAGCTCTTCCCAGGTATAGGGAGATTGTACAAGCGACTGCCATTTCTCAGGGGCGGGCATCAAATCCGACGGAAGCTCGATCTGTCCCTGCTGCAACTGAATTTCCTGGGACAGCGCATCCTTCCTGCCGCGCAGTTCTGCTTCCATACTGCGCAGCAGGTCGGTAAATCTGGCAAAGTCTTCGGTCGAAAAAAGGGTGGTAAAAATCCGCTGCCGTTCTTTCGACTCGGCCAGCAGCAGTTTCTGGAAATCCCCCTGGGCAATCATCGCAACCTGAGAAAACTGCTGAGCAGTCAGACCGATAATCTCTTCCAGCTTTTCATTGACGCTCTTGACCGATGTAATCACCTTGCCATCCGGGAGAATCAGCTCAGCTGTCGCCGGATGTACCGAGGTTCCGTCGCCACGTTTTTTTGGGCGGTCGTAACGGGGAGAACGGATGACCGAATACTGCTTTCCGGCATACCGGAAATCCAGCTGTACGCTGGTTTCGATGTCCGGCCCGGCATAACCGCTGCGCAGAGAATCCGGTTCCCGAACACTGCCGCTCGTTTCCCCATACAACGCAAAGGTAATCCCGTCAAAGATCGTCGTCTTCCCGGCACCGGTGTCACCTGTGATCAAAAACAGTCCTTTCTCTCCAAACCGTGAAAAGTCCACCGTCACGCTTCCGGCATACGGGCCAAAAGCCGTCATCGTCAGCTTAATCGGTCTCATCTTCCGAACCTCCTTCCCTGCCTGTCTGCTCCTGATTTGTCCCGGAACGGTCAGCAATATTTCCCCAAATCTTCTCCATCAGCCGCAAGACCAGTTTACCGTCTTCCTCTGACAGCGTTTCCCCCTGCATCTGGCTGTAAAATTCTGCAAACAGCTGAGGCGGGGTTCTGCGTTCCACCTCTTCGCTGGCGGAGACCGTCACCTGCTCCTCTTCCATTGACGCGGCAAAAGCCAGCCGCATAATATTCGGATAAACCTGCCGCAGCCGATACAACGGATCCGCCACCGGCTCGGTATCGGTCAGCGTCACATGCAGGTAATCTTCCCTGTTGGAAGCTGACACAACCTCATCACTGATCAGCTTTTCCAGCGGCCCGCGGATTCTCCGCAGGTCACGTGCAGGCACCAGCGGAATCAATTCGACTGTCGGCTCCTCCATCCCGTTCAATGTAACGAATACAACCGATTTATCATATTCGGCTTCCGAAAAAGAATATTTAAGCGGTGAACCAGCATACCGCACACTGTCCCTTGTCAGCCGCTGGGGGCGATGGATATGTCCAAGTGCCACATATTGAAAAGCAATAAAATTTGAAACATCGACATTGTCTGTCCCACCCAGCGAAATAATCTCGGACTCACTCCGTTCCGGCGATACACCGCCAGCTGTGACAAACTGATGCGCGACCAAAATACTCGGGACATCTTTGGAAAGGGTAAAATTTTTCATTACGCACCGCATCGCGTCATCATAACTCTTGATCTCCTCATCCGGGAAAAATGGGCGGACATTTCCAGGACGGATAAACGGCAGCAGATAAAAATCTGCCCGATCACCTTGCTTTCCTAATGTCACCTTTTTCAGGGCACCGTTAAACTGACCAACCAGATAAACGCCCTTTTTCTCGAAAAGGCCGCTGCCGAAATCCAGCCGTTCAGGGGAATCATGGTTACCGCTGATCATCAGCAAAGGGATCTCCATTTCAGTCAGCGATGTGATAAACCAGTCCAGAACCGTGACCGCTTCTGCCGGCGGAACCGGCTTATCGTACAAATCTCCTGCGACTACCACTGCATCCGGCTGACGTTCTGCCGCAATATCCAAAATCTGACGAAGGATATACCTCTGGTCATCAAGAAGAGAATACTCAGCAAGCTGTTTTCCCAAATGCAGATCGGAAATATGTAAAAACTTCATATGAACATCCTTTCCGCGGTGAAATAAAATCATAAATCTATCCGAT
>DCTE01000079.1:12415-13780 GCA_002329405.1 Ruminococcaceae bacterium UBA1448
CCGGCCGCAGCTTCCGCATACGGCCGGCCAGCCTGTCAATCAGACAGGCAGATAAAATTCATAGCCCTGTTGACGGGCAGTGTCGATAAAGTCACCCAGCATCGCGGCATTGTCCGGTGAAACTGCGTGCAGCAGATAGATCGCACCGTCATGCAGTGCGCCGGTTGTTTTTTCAAGTGCCGCTTCTGCACCGATTCCGCCATCCTTGTCCCAATCCTTGTAAGCAAAGCTCCAGAACAATGTCTTATACCCCATCAGCTGGACATTTGCCAGCATCTGCTCGGAAAACTCGCCGCATGGGGGACGAAACAGGGTCATGGTATATGAAAACTGCTCCGCCATCCTGTCAGCCAGTACTGCCAGTTCTTCCCGCTGTTTTTCAATCGAAATATCAGGGAAAGAAGGGTGATTTTCACTGTGGTTGCCGACAGCATGCCCTTCCGCAATCATCCTGCCAACCAGTTCCGGTTCAGCATCAAGATAATCGCCGGTAATAAAAAATACCGCTTTGACATCTTTGCTTTGCAGCGTATCCAGTATGTCTGCCGTGTAACCATTTTCGTATCCTTCATCAAAGGTCAAATACAGCCGTTTGCAGTCTGCCGCCGTATCTCCAATAAAATATGCGTCATATTGCCCATACTTTTCCTGAAACTGAAGGCTGGAAACCGGGCGGTTCTGGTCATCCAGCTGTACCCCTTGTCCCCAGCCCTGCTTGGCTGTATCCAGTTGACTCAGTTCAGCACCAGTTACACTGATGTTTTTTTTTGCGTTTCAACCGGTTCAAGCGCGGAGACTGAGTCGTCATTGGTAACCGGGTCATTTACGCCGTTATGACTGGTGTCATCTTCCCATTTGCTTTCCTCATCTTTCCACTCACTGTTGTCTTTATCATTCTTATTGTCATTTTTATCATTTCCATCTGTCATATCGCTGACACCGTCCGAGACATCTTCACCTAAATCGCTCATGCCTTCCCCGACGTCACTGACAACGTCACCCAGGCCATCCCCGGCATCGCTGACCATATCGCTGACAGGATTGGAGCTGTTGTCCTTATTGTTATCCTGTGGAATTTTACCGTCTTCACCACATCCTGTAAAGACCATCGCAGCGAGCGTACCCGCGATCAACGCAGACAGTACCTGCCTTTTCTTCATATCAGGACCATTCCTTTCCATATTGCTGAATTCAAGTATCCATTTCTGGATACTCTCTGATTATCTGCAAATTGGAAAGGATTATGCACTTGCAAGCAACTTACACAAAAATTTACACAAACAAAAAACCCACCTGATTTCTCAGATGGGCTGTTGGCTGCTCCTGTCAGGCTCGAACTGACGACATCATGATTAACAGTCATGC
>DCTE01000011.1 GCA_002329405.1 Ruminococcaceae bacterium UBA1448
TCATGCTGTCTTCCGACTGGATCGAGTCGAATGGCAGATGGTACTACCTCAAGGCAAGCGGCAAAATGGCCGCGTCCGAATGGGTCAGCTGGAAGGATAACTGGTATTATGTTGACCAGTACGGTATCATGCAGGCCGGAAAGACCGTTGCGATTAAAGGCCGGAAATGGTATTTTGATCAGTATGGCCGCCTGTCGGTCACTTCTGATCATCCGATCGACGTTCCGGTCGTATTACAGGCGCCTGCACTGCCCAATGGCTGTGAGATCACTGCATTGACCGAATTGATTCGGTTTTACGGCTTTTCGGTCAGCCATACAACGATGTCCGCGAAATATCTCCCACGTGCCAAACTGAGCTGGTCGGGCGGCAGGATGTACGGGCCGGATCCGTATGATTATTTTGTCGGTAACCCGGAGGATGATACCGGATGGTATTGTTTGGAAGGGGCGATTATGACAGCCGCAAACCGTTATCTGTCGGAACAGGGAAGTTCCCTCCGCGCAAAATCTGTTTCCGGTTCCGACCTGGAGGAACTCAAAGAATATCTGCGGCAGGGAATACCGGTTATGGTCTGGATGACGCCCGGTCTGCGAGAATTCGGCTATTCGTCGGTCCGCTGGACGCTGCCGGACGGCAGTACATACAAGCCTTATATCGGGACGCATGCTTTGGTTTTGACCAGCATCAATGAAGAAAAGGGGATTGCCACTTTTTCTGATCCTGCCCGCGGCAAGACAACCCAGCAGCTCTCCTTTTTCCTGCGTATCTATCGCGCGATGGGGCGGCGGGCTGTAATTATCCAGTAAACATCATCAGCAGCAAATGGAAAACCCGCCTGTCTTGTTAGACAGACGGGTTTTAAGTTAACCGCTTATACGGTTGTCAGATCCCATTCTTCGTAAATCTTCGGGACGTCGCTGATCAGACGTTTTGTGTAATCAGCTTTCGGGGTGAGGATGACTTCATCTGCACCGCCCGATTCGACAAATTTACCGTGTTCCATAATGTAGACCGAGTCGGAAATGTAGTATGCAAGTCCGATATCGTGGGTGATGAAGATAATGGTCATATTGATCTCATCACGCAGCTTGAGCAGCATATCCAGAATGGTTGCACGGGAGCAGGCGTCGATCATGGAAGTTGGTTCGTCAGCCAGCAGGATCTTGGGTTTGAGCAGGAAGATACGGGCAATCATCAATCGCTGCATCTGACCACCGGAGAGTTCGAACGGATACTTATTGGTCAATTCAGCGAATTTCAGGTTGACGAAGCTGCAAGCCTCTGTCATCATACGGACTTTTTCTTCCTTAGGCAGGTTTTTACCGCCGCGCATATTGATACAGTCCAGCAAAACCGAGTCAATTTTGTTGAACATATTGAAAGAAGAAAACGGGTCCTGGAAAATTGCCTGAATACCTTTCCAGTATTCATTTTTCTTACGGTGAGAGGAGATATCTCTCGGTTTACCCTGGAAATCAATCTGACCTTCAGTGACGCTGATCAGGCCGAGCAGCATTTTGGAGATTGTTGTTTTACCCGATCCGGATTCGCCGACAATGGAGATGATCTCACCTTCATGGAAATCAAAGTCAACATGATCAACCGCGACTGTGCGGGTTTCACCGAAACCGAATACTTTGGTTACGCCGGTACCGCGCAGGCAGGAAGGACGGGCAGCGGTAGCCGGAGCAGCTGCAGTTGTTTTTTTATCACTCATCTGCATATACCTCCCTTAAATGTTCGACCGAGTAACGGCAGCGATAGCTGCGCCCCTGATCGAAATCCTTCATGGCAACCGTTGCACCCCTGCATTCGGCAGTTGCGTACTTGCAGCGGTCAGCAAACCGGCAGCCAGCGGGCGGGCGTTTGAGGTTGGGGGGCGTACCGGGAATTGCGGTCAGCTTTTGATCACGGGTACCAGCTTCAGGGACGATGATCGACCCCATCAGGCCTTTGGAATAGGGGTGAATCGGATCGAAGACCATCTCACGCGCCGTTCCTCTTTCAACGATCTGTCCGGCGTACATGACCATGATATCATCGGTAACGTTGTACAACAGCGGCAGCTCATGTGTGATAAAGATCATGGAACGGATAAATCCTTTTTCCATCAGTTCCCGCATCATCTTAATAACCATCTTCTGGGAAGTAACGTCCAGAGCGGAAGACGGCTCATCAGCGATCAGGACTTTGGGGGAAAGGATTGTAGAAATCGCGATAACTGTACGCTGTTTCATACCACCCGACAGTTCAACAGCATGTTTCTGTAAAACTTCGGGAGGAAGGCCCAGGACTTCAAAACGCTGTTTAGCCAGATCATAGATATCCTTTTTGCTCGCTTTCGGATCGTGAGCGTGGATAACATCCTCAATAAAGCGAATGATCTTCTGTGTCGGGTTGAGGGCGTTCATAGCAGCCTGAGGGATGTAGGCAATTTCATTTCCCAGAATTTTGTGGCGGACATCGTCCGGCTTCATACCGGAGATATTGGTTCCGTCGACGATAATATCGCCGCTCATATAATGAAGAGGCGCGAAATAGTAGCCCATCAGCGAGAGTGCGAGAGTGGATTTGCCACATCCCGATTCACCGGCGATACCAAGGCTTTTGCCTTCCTCAATGGTCAGGCTGACGCCATCAACGGCATAAACATTTTCATGAAAACGGGTAACATATTTGGTTTTGAGGTCTTTGACCTCAAGCATAATTTTTCCCATACCAGTTCCTCCTTAATCTCGCAGCTGCGGATTGAATACCTGGTCGAGACCGGTGTTCATCAGGTTGAGCGAGAACGAAATCAGCGCGATGGTCAGGATAACCGGGAAGTAAGCCCACCAGGAACCATTCAGATGTGCAGAGTACTGCATTGCCCAGTTCATCATCAGACCCAGCGTTGCAGTCTTGGTCGTAGCCGGCCCCAGGCCCAGCATCGAAAGGGTTGCTTCCGACAGGATACCAGAGGAAATCTGGAGAATCAGAGCCATTACGACATAAGACGCGATGTAGGGGAGGATATCGGTAAAAACAATTCGGAGCATACTGTGTCCCGACAGCTTGGAAAGGTTAACATGGTCGCGGTTTCTCAGCGAGATAACCTGAGAGCGGACCGAACGTGTCGTCCAGGTCCAGGAGGTACAGCCGATGATGATTGCAACCAGTCCAACACCTCTTGCGCTCTGACCAACCGAGTAGGAGATCAGGATCAGGATGACGAAAGAAGGAATGACAGTAAACAGGTTGGTGATAAAGGTGATGATATCATCTACCAGTCCGCCCAGATAACCTGCAATCAGACCGAGAAGCAGACCAAACGCTGTTGCAATGACGCCGGCAATCAGACCGATGCGCAGAGAGGTTGCAGTAGCAGCAACCAGTTCGGTCAGGACGTCACGGCCAAAGTTGTCGGTACCCAGAATAAACGTCTGACTGGTGGAAAGGTCATTGATGTTGACATAACTGGTTTCATCAATGGTTTGACTGACAGAAAGTGTTCCATCCTCTTCTTCCGTCGCAATGATGATGCCGGAAGAGGAAAGGATATCATCCAGCCGTTTGTCAAGGCGTTCAAACGATTTTTTATCCGTCGAAATCAGGCCGGGCTGATCAGCATCCGGCGAATAGTTGTTTTTCCAAAGCTCGACCAAAGCGGTGGCGTCTGTGGTATCGACTGCCGCTTCATCAACATTGCCAAACCGGATCAACCAATCGGCCATTTTGGCGCGATCGCTTTCGTTCAGCTGGCGGTCGAGTTTTGCAGCACTGGAAACGTCGACATTAAGGGTATATTTGTTTGCGGTTACCGTTTCAGAAACGTTTACATAGGTACCTGGCTTAAAGAAGTTGCCGTTGCCGACCATTGCCAACGGATCAGCCCGTACAAACAGTGGATAGAAGATAACAGTCAGCAGAATAATAGCAAAAATAATGAAGCCAACCAGGAAACGGGGAGAACGGAAGACCTGTTTAATTGTGTTCAGCATACCATTTCCCTCCTTAATCCTGCTGAGCCGCTTTGATACGCGGGTCAATTACACCATAGATAATCT
>DCTE01000140.1 GCA_002329405.1 Ruminococcaceae bacterium UBA1448
CAAAGGGGGTTGGAGAATGAACTGGGTGCTTAAATTAAAAACCCTGGTGGGAACAGAAGCTTTTTGGATTATGGTCGGGATCTTTTCGGTGGTTGCAATCCTGGCAATTTCTCTGGCAATCATCAACAAGCGCCGTTCCCGCCAAAGTCTCGAGTCATTCAGGAAACGGATGTTTACGGATGTTTTTCAAACCTTGCGCGCTAACCTGCCCGCTGAACAGGTCTGGAATGAATGGCTGATCGCCTTCTCCAAATTGACCGATGCTGAAAATTATTTCTTTTATCAGGCCGATCCGATCAGCGGCAATATGCACCTGCGGGCGGTTCGCAGCAGCAAACAGAACATCAACATCAATAATAATTTTGATAAAATCGTCTATTCAGATGCCAAACAGTATCGTCCGCCCTTAATGCTGAATTCAATTCAGGCCAGGGAACAGATTCAGAATATTGCCGGAGAGAAAAGATTTAGTCTTTTTTGGCTGCGGGAAGGCAAGGAGATTCTGGCCATGATCCAAGTCGGACCGCATGTGAATAAATGGGATCCGGTCATGCTGGAATTGGCTGAACAACTTAAGGAAGCCATGACGCTAATCCAGCGTATCGTGCTGGAAAGGCTGCAAATGGAGAAACAAACCAAGGAGGCCATTAATATTAATAATGCTGCCACCCTGATGCGTCAATCGAGCATGGGCAGCCCGCAGTTTATCAAGCAGATTATGTCACAGGTGTTGGGCAGTTTTCAGGGGGACGCAGCCTATCTGCTCAAGGTTGCCCAGCCCGACATTGAACAGTCAGAATCCAAGACCACCAGAGACAATTCCCATTCCCGTTTTATTATGTCGGAATCAAGCGGGCTGTCGGCTGAAGATAAAGACAAGATCAGAGCCAAAACAGACCAACTGCCTGGTGATCTGGGTCGGATGATGACGGCCGCACAACTGCGGCAAGGGAAGAATCTGAATGAAGAACCGTATCGTCTTTTCACCTCCGACAATTATCATTCCATGATCAGTGTGCCGCTGTGGGCCAACAATCATTTTTGGGGATTGCTGGTCATCCTGGCCAAAGATGCCGACCGTCTCAATCCAAAATTCCTGCCGGCCTCGGTTATTTTGGCCAAACGCATGGCCATGAGTATGGAGAACGGCCATATGTATCGTGAAATGACAACCAGTTATATCGATACGCTCAAAGCGCTGGTCGATTACGACGATAGCCTGGAACCCTTTACGCAAGGTCATTCACGCCAGATGGCCAGCTTTGCGGGCGAATTCGCCCAAGCCCTGGGGCATCCCCAGGATTTTGTAGATGCCATTTATCTGGCCGGTTATCTGCACGACGTCGGTATGAGTGGGTTTTTACGGCAAATGGCTGCCAAGCAGGGCAGCCTGACCGATCAAGAAATGGAGCAGGTAAGACATCATAGCAGCAGAGGTGCGATCCTGGTCGAAATTCTTAACGAACATGTTGCCATTGCCCCATTTATAAAACACCATCATGAACGTTGGGACGGGATGGGTTATCCGGATGGTCTGCTGGGCGAACAGATCCCCCTTGGGGCCAGGATTCTATCAGTGGTAGATTTCTTCTGCGCGAAAATCACGGCCCGCAGTTATCGCCCTGCCGTTCCCTTGAAACGGGCGCTGGAGGAAATGGAAAAAGCTGCCGGGATGCAGCTGGATCCTTATCTGGTCAAAGCCTTTGCAGATATGTGGAGGAAGAAGATCGTTCGCTTCAGCGAATCTGGCAATAAAGACGGAGCTTGCCATCGCATGCAGCAGTGTCCTGATTTTTTGACCTATGCTTGTCCGTCATACCAGCAGGCCGGGAAAAAATGCTGGGAAACTCCGGGGGTATTATGCGCACAGCACGGTGACACCTGCGAAACCTGTGTGGTTTTTACGGCGCATCAACTGGCAGAAGAAATCAAGCTAAGCAAGACAAGCGATCGGAGGACAACGGATTGACACGGTCGGACCGGTCGTGGAACAGTTTTGTGCTATACTACGGCAGCGGATTGGAAAGTGTATTGGCAGCCTTTGATCTGATTATACTGGAAGCACGCCATCAAAAGCCGGAGTTTATCAGGCAGCTATGTGATTCGGATAAAACGCCCATCGCATATATTTCGGGATTTGAATATCGACGCAGCCGGCCGGATGCAGAAAGATTGTGGAAGCGCTATGGTCTGGGCGTAAACAGTACCTGGAAACCTTCCTGGACGGATAATTATTTAATGGACTTGCGCCGCAGGGAATGGCAGGAAATCCTGGCCGATAAAATGCAGCGGGTAATGGATATCGGGTACCGGGGCGTATTCCTGGATACGCTGGGCGTCTGCCAGATGCCGGAACTGAGTCAGCTTTCTCCTCATCTGCTGGATGAGCTTGTATTGGCAGCAGCCGAAACGATTGGTTTTTTGCGCAGCTGTTTTCCGGAGGCGGTGATCGTACAAAATTGCGGGCTAAATCAGCTGAAAACAATGGCAGCACCCTATCTTGATGCAATTTGCTGGGAGAGCTTCAGACTGGGCCTGGTAGAAGGAACGGCAACCGATGCCTGGTCGATCAAACAAGTCCGGGAATTGCAGCAGCTGTCGGCAGAGCATGGCGTAAAAGTCCTGCTGTTGGCTGAAGACAGCAGGAAACATGAACATTTGCCGCTGGTCAATGAACCGCAGCAACATACCTTTTATTCCAGCTGCGGCCAGCTCCGTCAGGCATCGGATGAATATTTTCCCCTTCGAGCGGCCCAGGAGCGTTTTGCCCGCGACCATAATTTTCTCCACTACGAAGCCCCCCGCCACTACATGGCCGGAATCTACAAATAACGCCAACGCCTGACGTTTTGAGTTATTTTCTGTTTTTATGTAAGCTAACCGCTATAATGAGCATATAGTTGTTGTACAGATTAAATGCGGAATTGAGGTGTCATATGAATATGGCAGTATCTCTGCTGGTTGTGGTCGGTGTCCTGGCTTTGGTTGTTCTGCTTATAGCCGGGGTACGAAACGATTCCAAAAATGAAGGAGAAGAAACGATGAAGAAAGTGTATGTTTATCTGGTGTTGTTTGCGACATTGATGATGACCATCGGCGGAGGCGTGGCAGCTTTTATGGCGGTTGCCGACATGGTTGCCCCGACCGGCTATTATCAGACCTTTGAAGAGTACAAACAAATGTCTGAAAAAATGGAAACGGCTCCTGGGGTGACTGTCAACAAACTAAGCGAGGAACAACTCAAGAGCAACTATGACGCCATGGTTGTGGTGGAAAAACAGAGGCAGATTGACCGGGCCACCAATAGTCTGATCAAGAGCCTGGGCTGGATCATCATTCCTTTCCCGGTTTTTATCTATTTTCAAAGAAAATTGAAAGCCGGCGGCTTTGAAGGGGTATAAATATTACGGTTTGACAAGTACATAGTCAATTAATGCAGTATGATACACGATGGTTTGAGCGGGAACAGATTAAAATTTGCTCCCGCTTATTTTTTACCGGGTGAAAGGTGCCTGCCCCAAATACGTAAATGCAGATAGAAGATCATTTTGGCAGCTGCAAAATGTCAGTTTTATAGGGCCCGCCTTCCAAGGCGCAGAACATGAGACGGGGAAGTCTCCGGGGATGAAAACCAAACAATAATAACAGACAGGAGAGTGTGAGGATGAACAAGCGTTTACGCAGGGGGTTGAGTCTGCTAATGGTGGTTTTGATGCTGGTTGCCATCCTGCCGGCCGGGGTCATGGCTGCAGGAAATGAAACGACCGTATCACTGGAGCAGGCCATCCAAAAGGTCAAACAGAATTTTACCGTACCGGCGGAGTATACTGAATTTACGTCCAGCTTCCGCAGCCGCGAAAACGGTCGGATCTGGTCATTGAGCTGGACCGACAAGGAGAACCGGTTAGGGTCGTTTAATGCAGAGGTCGATGCCACTGCCGGTATGATTATCTCCATGCACATATACAAACAAGGTCGTCAGAGCACGGAGATCCCGTCCGTTTCCCTTGAACAAGCGCAAAAAATCGGTCTTGATTTGCTCAAACGGCTGATTCCCGACCGGGTTGCCGAGCTGCAATACGTGCCCAACCAGCAGATTATTCCGCTGAGCAGCTGGCAGGGGGGACAATATGAATTGCACTGGCAGCGGATGGCCAACCAAATTCCGGTGGGCAACGAAGGGGTCACCATCCAAATCAGCACCAGTGACGGTTCTGTCACTAGCTACGACCTGAGCTGGTCAGACAAGACCATCCCCGCCAAAGGGGAATTTATCTCCGTTGAGAAGGCGGCCGAAGTATTTGCAGGCAGTAAAATGCTGGAGCTGCAATATTATATTGCCCCCAAATATTCGATCCTGCGCACG
>DCTE01000001.1 GCA_002329405.1 Ruminococcaceae bacterium UBA1448
TGTATACAATATTATTTTTACAAATGATGATAAACGCACGTATTTTCCCCAACGAGTGGAAACCAACACTTCAGCCACGCTTGTAACAGAAATCAACGCAGACAATCCCTTCTACTGCCATTCGACTGGTAAAAATATGGAATTCTACTGCTGTTCGGTTGCCAGAAGGAAACGGCACAGGTATAATGAAGGAAAGAGGTGGGACGTATGTATGAATTGGACAGGAAGAAATTTGGCGCGTTTGTTTCTCAATTGCGCAAGGAAAAAGGGATGACCCAAAAACAGCTGGCTGATCAGCTGCATATCTCTGATAAGGCGGTCAGCAAATGGGAGACCGGCGTCAGCATCCCGGACACTGCGCTGCTGATTCCGCTGGCGGAACTGTTGGGCGTGACGGTGACCGAACTGCTGATGAGCGAGCGGGTGCAGAAAAACGACCGGCTGGATACCGGAGAGGTCGAAACCATTGTCAAAACGGCTATCCAGTATCATGACAGGAAACCACGCAGAGGATATCAGCGTAAAAGCAGATGGCATATTGTTTACCCGCTGTCTGTCGCGGCAGCTGCTGCCGGGGTGTATCTGGACTGGAAAGCCGGATTTTTTAATAGTACCATGTTGACGCTGGTGCTGCTGGGGATACTATTCGGCGGATATTTTTGCTTTTTTGCCCCCGACAGGCTTCCGGCCTATTATGATGAAAACCAGATCAGCTCGATAGGGGATGGCCCATTTCGTATGAATATGGTGGGGATGCGGTTCAATAACAACAACTGGCCGTATATTATCCGGGTCGGCAGTATTTGGGCCTGTTCACTGATGGCCGGGATGCCGCTGGGGATACTGGCAGTTGGACTGCTGATACCAGAAGGGCTGGAAATGGCTGCTTATGGCGTGATGCCGGCAATTTTTCTGCTGGGCTTTTTTGTTCCGATCTATATTGTGGGGAAAAAATTTGAATGATATGGTCAGCACCTGTCGGGGTCCCGATGGGTGCTGTTTTATGCTGTAGTAGGATTACGGGAAAAAATGTGTTATAATAGATGCAGATTTTTCAATCATAAAGAAATCTTAAAACTTTGACAGATTTGTTTTTAAAAGATAATCCGCTATAATGAAGGTAATAAAAGGAGTGCGTTTGCCATGTACAATATTTTGATTGTCGATGATGAAAAAGACATCGTCCAGGCCCTGAAAATCTACCTCTCTTCCGAATCCCAGTATCGAACCTTTACAGCCTTCACCGGCAAGCAGGCACTCGATATCCTTGAACAGGAAGAAATCCATCTGGTTCTGATGGACATTATGATGCCGGAGATGGACGGGATATCTGCGCTGTCGGTCCTCCGCGAAAAAAGCAATGTCCCGGTCATCCTGCTGACCGCCAAGAGCGAGGATACCGACAAGATCATGGGACTTAACATCGGTGCGGACGATTATGTCACCAAACCCTTTAACCCAGTTGAACTGCTGGCGCGGGTCCGTTCTCAGCTCCGCCGTTATATGAAGCTGGGCGGTTCAAAATCGGCGGAAAGTGATAGTCTGCTGCGGGTTGGGCCGTTTGAACTGGATGATAAGACCAAGACCCTGACGCTGGATGGAGAGCCGGTTTCCCTGACCCCAACTGAGTACAAGATCATCCAGCTGCTGATGTCCCGCCCGGGCGAGGTACTCTCCCCGCGGGAAATTTACCGGCAGGTCTGGAAGGATGAGCCCTACGGTGCTGATTCGACCGTCGCGGTACATATCCGCCACCTGCGGGAAAAGCTGGAGATCAACCCGGCTGAACCGCGTTATCTGAAAGTCGTCTGGGCACAGGGGTATAAGCTGGTCGGTGAATGACCGGCACAAACCAAAGGAGAGATACGATGATCGACAATATCATACGCAAGCCGCTGGTCAAGGCGGCGGCGTTTTTGCTGTCGGTGGTGCTGGTGGTGACAACCGGGCTGACGATGCTGGCTTTTTCCTACTGTTCGGCAGAATCCTTTTACATGACCGGCAGCAGCGGCATTTACAATTCTACGATGATTACCGGTGTACTGAGAAGTACCGCAGGTAATATCTTCCGGCAGTATATATACGAAGGGAAAGACTCGGTTTTGCAGCGCTATCCGCCCACTGATACCAACCTTCGTTTCCAGCTTACACCGGATGAAGGAGAAATCGTTACCAACGTCTCTGAGGATGAATCCGGCTTGCAGTATAGTACCTGGTACGGTTGGTATACGCTGGATAAATACGGCCAGATGTATTATGAGTCGCTGGAATCCCAGCCAGGGATCGGTGAGGATTACTATTCGGACGAGTATCTTGAAGAAAACCAGATGACGATGCATACGGTAACCGTCCGGCTGGCGGTTGCCGATCCGCTGGTGGTAGCTGACCAGCTGTCGTTTCTGGTACGGATGTATAATACGCTGTTTGAAATCCGTTATCGGCTGATTCTGGCACTGACCGGTGGGCTGATTCTGACGGTGCTCAGCTATATTTTGCTGTTTTGCGGCTGTGGGCGCAGGCCAGGGTTGGAAGGGGTCTATCCCGGCTGGCAGGAAAAAATCCCGCTGGATGTCTATGTCTGCCTGTTTGGGTTTGCAATCATTTTCACTTTTTCAGTGTCGGTCTCGGCGTGGGACAGTATCACTTACGGCAGCGCAACCGACCTGTATTTCTCAATGATGATTACAGCAATTTTTATGCTGGTGGGGGTCATTTTGAGTGAGCTTTCTCTGTGCAGCCTCGCGGTTCGGTTTAAGATGCGCGGCTGGTGGAAAAATATGCTGGTTGTCAAATTGACGATGGCTATTTTCCGGCTGCTAAAAAAACTCTGGCATAAGCTGTTTTCCGGTATCGGGCAGACATTGGGGGGATTTTTCCGTTCCCTTCCGTTTGTCTGGCGCGGGGTGGTGGTTGTTGCCGCGGTGCTGATCGGTGAGATGCTGCTGACCTTGCTGCTGCTGTCTGGGACCGGGCTGGGGATGCTTGTCTGGCTGCTGCTTAACCTGGCGGTAATAGTCATCGCGGGAATGCTGCTCAGTCAGATGAAGCAGCTGCTGAACGCCGGCAAGCGGATGGCTGGGGGAGATTTTGACTTCCGTGTCGATACCGATGGGATGCTGCAATCCTTCCGGGAACACGGCGACGATCTCAACGCAATCAGCGAGGGGATGATTCACGCAGTCGACCAGAAGATGCGCTCCGAACGGATGAAAACCGAGCTGATTACCAACGTTTCCCATGACATTAAAACCCCGCTGACTTCGATTGTCAATTATGCCGACCTGCTCAGCAAGGAACAGCCGGAAAACGAACGGATGCGGGAATATATCGCCGCCCTTTCCCGCCAGTCCTCCCGGCTGCGCAAGCTGATAGAGGACCTTGTCGAAGCGTCCAAGGCGAGCACAGGCAACCTGTCGGTCGATCTCCAGCCCTGCGAACTCGGGGTGCTGATCGAACAGACCGCCGGGGAATACCAGGAACGTCTCCAACAAAGCGGGCTGGAACTGGTGGTGGAAGCACCGGAACAGCCGGTCGAAGTCCTGGCTGATTCCCGCCGTATCTGGCGGGTGCTCGACAACCTGATGGGCAATATCTGCAAATACGCCCTGGCTGGCACGCGGGTCTATATTACGCTGGAAAAAGCCGATACCGCCCGTCTGACCCTGCGCAATATCTCCCGTGACCGGCTGGGAATCTCAGCAGATGAGCTGATGGAACGGTTTGTCCGGGGGGACAGCTCCCGTTCGACCGAAGGGTCAGGGCTGGGGTTGTCGATTGCCCGCAGCCTGATGGAATTGCAGCATGGCAAGCTGGAACTGAAGGTAGACGGAGACCTGTTCAAGGTCGTGCTGACGCTGCCGCTGCTGGAAACATCCCAGCCAGAAAAAACATCTGCTCCTGCGCGGCAGCCGGACGGGGAATTGACGATACAGCCTGCATCCAGTGTCTTTGAAACAGACTGGGAGCAAATTCCCGCTTCCTCTGAGGAGGGCTGGCATACGCCGCAGAATCATTTCATACAGTCCGCTGCTGAAAAGAAACCGGGCCGCAGTCTCCGCTATCGGGAGACATCCCGCAGGGTGGAAAAACAGGTCGGCAGGCGGATGAATCATATATTCAAAAGCATGTTCGAACCAATTGACAACAATATCCCGCCCAAAAGCTGAGCGGGAGGTTTATCCGACAGCCCTGTGCAAGCCGCACAGGGCTGTTTGAATTCTGAAAAGGCCAGCTAGTGGTTCAGCCGCGGCTTTTCCTGCCGGGATGTACCATAAACAGGACAACCAGTGCCGCGCCCGCAGCAGTCAGCAGCGAATTTATTTTGTCCCAGAGGGGCACCGAAAGGTCGGGGGAATCATAAATGCCCGCGGCATACAAAACGCCGTCGGTGCGCAGCAGCTCAAGGGTGGAAAGTTCCCGTACCGATAGCCCCATCCGTTTACGGGATTGCCGGCTGTAATCCCATTCCAGCTCGTTCCAGTAGCCGCTGCATACCGCTTGCAGGTCAGACAGCCGGACATGGTAATAATCCCAGTCCTGCTGGGAGAGCAGGACCTGCCCGCTGATCAGCGGCTGGTCTGCCGCAAGAAAGGGGACGGCATACCGCCAGCCGGATTCAGTCCCGGGAAAACTGTTTACACCATACCCTGCTGGAATCAGAGGGGCACCTTCCGCTTCGGTCGGGAAAAAGAGAACGTCTGTCCCTTTATCCAGCACCAGTGCCGGGATCAGATCGCTGCCGTCCCAGCTATAATAGGTGATGTCGCAGGGAAGGGAATATTCCCGGACAATCCCTTCCTGAAATACCAGCGTCTGTGCCGAAAAAAACAGCGGCGTAAACCCCGCAAAATCAGTCGCCTCCAGCGGCAGTCCGGCATATTCTCCGTCCGCATTGTAACTGGTGGCAGCCGGTGCAAACGCTTCCGGCGTCAGGTATTCTTTTACAGTATCTGCCATCTTCCACTGTCCCACCAGTCGGCCCCCTGCGGCTGCCAGCAGCGCGCATCCGATGACCAGATACAGCCATCGGATCAACATACTTATTGTTTTATTCACCGTTTTCTTCCTCCCCTGTGGAAAAGGTCTGCCGTTTTGCGGGAAAAAATTCCCCCGTTCAGCTGGTTAGGAGAACGGGGGAACCATCGCTATACTGGATAAAAAATCAGATCTTCAGCAGGTCTGCAAAAGTGGACAGGTTGTAGGTACCTTTTCCGCACTTGGTTGCTTCACCGATAGCAGCACATTCCATGCCGCCGGCGATTGCAGCGTCCAGGCCAGCTTCAGCATCCTCAACGACCAGGCAGTCTTTGGGGTCCATGCCCAGGAACTCAGCAGCCTTCAGGAAGACTTCGGGGTCGGGTTTGGATTTGGTGATGTTGTTGCCGTCGGAAACAGCGTCAAAGTAATCGCCCAGGCCCAGCTGGCCGAGAATGAAGGGGGTATTCTTGGAGGAAGAGCCGATCGCCAGTTTCAGGCCCTTTGCACGCAGTCCGTCCAGCGTCTCTTTGACCTCATCCGACAGATCGGCGGGGGACATGTTTTTGAGCAGCTCACGGTAAAGGTCGTTTTTCTTGGTGCAGCAGGCTTCCTTCTGCGCTTCGGTCATCGGTTCGCCGTGGTAGCGTTCGAGGATGATCTCAAAGGATGCCATACGGGAAACACCGCGCAGGCGGTTGTTGATCTCTTCGTCAAAATAGATGCCCAGCTCGTCAGCCAGTGCCTTCCAAGCCTGATAATGATACTTGTCGGTAAAGCAGATAACGCCATCCAGGTCGAATACGACAGCTTTCTGTTTCATTGGAACCAGTCCTTTACATAAAAATTCCGATAAACACATAGTTATCTAATTCTATTATAATGGATTTTTTTCAACTGGTCAAGAGGTTTTGGAAATTTTGATAGATTTGTCGTGTGCGCGCCACCCCGCGCTCTTTTTCTTTCCTTTCTTTTTCTCTATTTTTGTTTTATTTTCTTTTATTTTATTTGGTAGGATTTTTGCAGCAGAAATCTGGGTTTCTGCTGCATTTTGCCGGGTTTCTGCAACAGAAACAAAGATCCCCTCCGCAGCAACCGGAGGGGATCGCATTTGCAAAAAACTTTAAGGGGATTGACCGCTTACAGTCTGGTATCCCACTTGCCGCAGAACGGGTCGACAGGGTTCTTGCCCTTAAACTCACTTCTGCCCATCAGTTTGTCCATCAGTGCTTCCAGAACGTCATCATTGGAGTTGTAGGTGTTGATGAAGGTCTTGACGCGCGGAACGTCCAGCAGATGGTAGGGGTTCTCAACCGAGATAAAGATGGTGGGAACCGAGTTGACATAATGCGGGCAGTTGGCACCCATCGGCTGCTGCCATTCAATGCGGACGGTGGTCTGGTTGGACTTGGTCGACATGTTGGCGAGGTAGATGATGTAGTCGTAGTTCTTGGTGACCTCGTCCTGACGGGGGGTCTTGCCCTCAAACATCGGAGCGGGTACAAAGGTGGTGACTTCAAAGCCCTCTGCTTCCAGCATCTGTTTGACGTGGTCGCAGACACCTGCCTTGACCGAGTAACCGACGCCCTGTTCTGCTTCGATCGGGCAGTAGAGGACTCTCTTCTTGTTGGGATCGAGCGGCAGGACGCCTTTCTCTTCCTTGACGAGGGTAACCGACTGGTCGGCAACTTCTTTGGCCCACTGTTTATGTTCTTCGCAGCCGAGGACCTTGAGCGCATCTTCAACCTTGAGGTCTTCGGTCTGTTTGTACAGCTTCAGGGCAGCTTTCAGTGCCAGTACACGCATAACCGCTTCGTCGACTCTTTCCATCGTCAGGATGCCGTCTTCAACGCCCTTCTTCATATACTCGAGGTCTTCAGCCATGTTCTTGTTGAACAGGAAGATGTCCGCGCCGCAGGCGATCGAGTAGGGAACCGATTTACTTCTGTCCATCGGGATGGTGAAGCCGGCCATCGTGGTCGCGTCGGTGCAGATAACGCCATTGAAGCCGAGGTATTTACGGAGCAGGCCGTCCGGGCCGATCATTTCGGGCGAAAGGGTCGCGGGCATGATATCTTCGTCCTTGATATCGGGGTTGATCTTCTTGGTCCATGCAGGCTGCATGATGTGGCCGACCATGACGGTCAGTGCGCCTTTTTCGATGGAAGCCTTATAGTTGTTGCCGTATGTAGCCATCCAGTCTTCGCAGGACATATCGTTGATTGAGCTGACCAGGTGCTGGTCGCGTTCGTCGCGGCCGTCGCCGGGGAAGTGCTTGATCGAAACGCAGACGCCCAGTTTCTGGCATTCTTCGGTGTAAGCGGCACCGTATGCAGCGACACGTGCGGGGTCGGAACCGAAGGTACGGGTATTGGTAATCGGGTTGCGGAAGTTATAGTCGATGTCGATGATCGGGGCAAAAGCGTAGTTCGCGCCGACAGCCTTGCCTTCTCTTGCGCAGAGGATGCCGAGACGGCGGGCGTTTTCAATATTATCGGTAGCGGCGATTTCCAGAGGAGCACCGATCAGAGTACCTTCATTGACGATACCGTTGCCGCCCTTTTCAAGGTTGGCAGCGATCAGCATCGGGATCTTGCATTTTTTGCGGAAGATGTTGGTCGCGTTGACAGCTTCCTCAGCGGAGCAGGGACGGTACATAACGCCGCAGGGATGCATGGTGTCGAGCAGTTCGTCGATATCGGCTTCGGTATAGTTTCTCATGCAGGGGAAGAAAAGGGATTCGATCTTTTCATCCTTGGTCATCGAAGCGAAGGTCGATTCCACCCAGGCGATATCCTCATCGTCCAGGTTAAAGGGCTTTGCTCTTAAATCGAACATGGTAAATTCCTCCAGTCACAGGTTAAAATGAAATAACGGCAGCACGAGCATATCCGCCGCCAAAAAGGCGCAGTTATAGCAGGACATTCTCGAATTGATTGGTTTCATTTTACTACAATTTCCCGTTAAATTCAATAGGATATTGGGAATATAAAATAACCTTCCGCCTTTTCGGCCTTTCATACAACGCCGGTTTTGTAATCTTGTGAATTTTGCGCATAGCCCTTCCTATTGGAAAACGGCGCGGTTTGATTTGACCGCGCCGTATAACATTCAGGCATATCTGCTGTCCTGTTCACTGACCCGAAGGGAGGAGGTATCCCGGTCGATCTGGAATTTGATAATGGTACCGGTCACCGGCCAGTCAATCATCGAAGAAAGATAGACATTCTGGCTGTACGGATCGCCGTGCAGATGGTTGGAGAGCGGCCATGTGGCGGAAACGCTGCGCATCGGGCCGGTGGTTTTGGTATCTCCGCCGCCATTGTCGAAATACTCCTGAAGTTGTTCTGCTGTCTCGCACGCCCGCCAGGAGACGTCCTCATCAATATTGCCGAACATATCCGCGACCGCAAGATAAAAGTCGGTCAGCATCTGATAATAGCTGTCGATATCCAGCTCATCTCCTGTATCCTCCGTATTGTAGACCAGCCGGTAGTTTCCCAGGCCATAGTCGTCATAAAACCGAAGCCAGATCTGGCAGGGATAGCCGGCGAATTCGATTTGTTCCGGCGCGAGATATTCGGTATAAGGAGGGTAGATCAGGTGTTCGGTCTCGCGGGTCTGTTCCCAGTCCTGATATCCTTCTGCCGGGAAAAGGGTGAAAAACTCTTCGGCAGAAAGGCCGAAGCCATCTTCAAAGATTGTGAGCGGTGAGGTTTGATAAAAGACCTCTTCTGTTTTAGACTGGCTGCATCCTGTCAGCAGCAGAATGATGAACAGGCCAATTGATTTGCAAAATCTTTTTCGCTTCATTTCCTGAACCTCCTTTTTGTACTATGCAATTACTTATTTTATTTGATTTGGACAACAGGTTTATAAAAAATATATATTATTCTAATAATGCTTATTATAACGCTTTCTGGGAAAAAAGTCGATATTTAATACGACCAAATAAATTGTATAATATTGTCATTTTTAAATAAATTTATTTATTCTTTTGATAATAATATAGAAATTATTATCAACCACTTGTGGTTCGGGCTGGAATATGTTAGAATAAAAACGGATAAAATGATAAACAAAGCGCTGTACAAAAGACAACGGAAAATATGACGGCGCACTGAAAGGATGACTTCCATGATTTACGTCATTTCGGATATCCACGGCTGTTATCAGTCCTATCTGAAAATGCTGGAAAAACTGAAAATACGTGATTCTGATACTGTTTACATTCTCGGCGATACCATCGACCGCGGCCGGGATGGTATCAGGGTTTTGCAGGATATGATGATGCGCCCGAATATCATCCCGATTCTCGGCAACCATGAATATATGGCCGCCCATGCCCTCGACTCGCTGGCAGACGCGGCAAAGGCACAGGCCGAGATGCCGACCCCTGAACTCAAACGCAAGCTGGCAAAATGGATTTCCGATTCAGGCGCCGCGACACTGCATGCCTATCGGAAACTGACCCCGCAGCAGCGGCGGCAGATCCTCGAATATCTGGCGGAATTTTCGCTGTATGAAGAGGTGCGCGCAGGTGGGAAAGACTATATCCTGATGCACGCGGCGCCGGTCGATGGCGGGAAAGCACTCAGTGAATATACGCCGGAAGAGCTGCTCTTTACCCATACCCTGCCGGAGGAAAACCCGTTCCCCGGCAAGATACTTGTCACCGGCCATACCCCGACCTTCCTGCTGGGGGACCAGTACCGCGGCAAGATTGTGACCAGCGAAAAGGGGGACCACATCTGTCTCGACGCAGGGGCTGGATATGGAGAAAACCTCGCGGCTGTCTGCCTGAACACCGGCTGGCATTATTATGTCTCGACCGCCGATGACCCCGCGCTCGCCTGATTTTTACCGGGCAGTGATTTTCAAAACAATTTGATTGCAGCAAAACAGCCGGGCGGGAGAACCGTCCGGCTGAATTTGTCACAAAATATAGTTTAATAGTTTTCGGCCTTGATCTGGAAATAAGCCTGCGGATGCTGGCATACCGGGCAGATTTCCGGTGCCTTCTTGCCGATGACGATGTGTCCGCAGTTGGAGCACTGCCAGATCATATCCTCGTCACGCGAGAAGACCAGCCCGCCCTCGATGTTGGCAAGCAGCTTGCGGTAACGTTCTTCGTGTTCCTTTTCGATCTTGCCGACCATCTTAAAGAGTGCGGCGATCTGGGTAAAGCCTTCCTCTTCGGCTTCTTTTGCCATCCGGTCGTACATATCGGTCCATTCGTAGTTTTCACC
>DCTE01000134.1:0-6429 GCA_002329405.1 Ruminococcaceae bacterium UBA1448
GCTGTGCGGCGGCGATATCGGTCTTCATCTGGCTGGTACAGCTGTTTTAAGCGGACTGTGCTTTTAATATATCGCGAGGAGGCTTAAAGAATTGAAGCCAAATACCCAATACTGTCCCTATTGTATGACGCCCGTCGAGGATGGACAGCTCTGTCCGCGGTGCGGGCTGACTGCGGGGAACTATATCCCGCAGCCCCACCACCTGCGTCCCGGCACCCTGCTGATGGATCGGTATCTGGTCGGGCGGGTGCTGGGGGAAGGCGGTTTTGGAATCACCTATATCGGCTGTGATCTGCGGCTGGAGCTGAAGGTGGCGATCAAGGAATACTACCCGGTGGACAAGGTCAGCCGAAACACCGCTGTTTCGGAGCAGCTGGTCAGTTTCAGTATTTCGCCTGCCCGCAACGGGTTTGAACGCGGCAAGATAAAGTTTCTGGAAGAGGCCAGGACGATGGCAAAAATGGACAAGCAGCAGGTCATTGTCGGCGTTCGGGATTATTTCGAGGCCAACAACACCGCTTATATTGTTATGGAATACATCGAAGGGACGACTTTCACCGAACTTGTTTCCCAGCGGGGCGGGCGCATCCCGCCCAGAGAGCTGTTTTCGATGATCGAGCCGCTATTCGGCGCACTGGAGACGCTGCACAAGACCGGCCTGATTCACCGGGACATCTCGCCCGACAACCTGATGCTGGAGGACGGCGAGGTGCGGCTGATCGACTTTGGCTGTGCCCGGGAGACCGACCACGGGGATGAAACGCTGACGATTACCCTCAAACATGGCTATGCGCCGATCGAGCAGTACCAACAGAATGGGCAGGGCCCCTGGACGGACGTCTACTCCCTCTGTGCGACCATCTATTTCTGCCTGGTCGGCCAGAAGCCGCCGCAGGCGCTCAACCGCATCGGTTCTGAAAAAGCGCTGCTCCTTCCCAGTAAGCTGGGAGTTGACATTTCGCCAAAACAGGAAAAAGCGATCTTGCATGGCCTCAACCTTTCCCCGAGAAACCGGTTCCAGACCATTGCAGAACTGCATACGGCGTTGTTGGATTTCACTCCCAAACCTGATCCTTATCCTTTTATAAAAGTGCTGATCGCGTTTATACGCCGCCATGCCCTTGCCGGGAGTGCCGGGCTGCTTGCATTGGTACTGCTGATATTGGCGGTAAAGATACTGCCAGAGGCCCTCAGCACTTCCGGCGACCCGGACAGTTCGGTTCAGCCGGTGGTCAATTCGTTGGTGACAGCGGAAAAAGAATCTTCATCGGATGACAGTACCTCCGAACAGACGGATGAACCGGGAATCGACTGGGCGTCCGGCTACCGGCTGACCGCCGGCGATATCACCCCCGAGGGTTTGCAGCAGCTGATGGATGACCCGTCGGTCACAGCGCTGGTGCTGCCGGACGGCGTATCCGGGCAGATCGGCTATCTGGAGGACGGGAGCCGGTTCACCCTGACCAAGCCGCTGCTGGTAGAAGAGGGTGCCGGACTGGACATTGACGCGATGTGCGTCGACGGTGATGGGATCATCGAAGGCCAGGGCAGCCTGATGCCGGAGGACTGTGACCTGCGGCTGAAGGGCAGCCAGAAACGGCTCAGCTTCCCGGAAGGGATTGACGGGCATTGCAGCTGCCAGCGCGGGTTTATCTGGCTGGAAGACGCGATGAATATAAATATTATATCCCAGTCGTCCATCCGGTCGGGCGGCGGCTATGTACTGACCTTCCGCGAGGATATCGATGCGGCAACAGAGGTGACCACTTTACAGGAATTGATCGACTATTCCAATGCCGTCATGCCGGATGGCATCAAGATCACCAGGGATATCACGCTGGACAGGGAGCTGTCGTTTTCTTTTCCGGTATACATCTGCGAAGGGGTTACGCTCTCTTCGACGGATAATCAGAATCACAACCTGATTATGGACAACAGCCGGTCGATACTGGTCAATTACGGGACTTGTGCTGGCGAAATATACATGGATGGCGGGGCGGCGTTTTTCAACTATGGAAGGTTTGAGGGACTGGATGATCAGGCCTCCAGCGTCTGGATGAATGAGAACAGCCATTCGGTTATTCTCAATGAAGGGTATATACTGTATGGCAATGCTGCCCGCCTATGGCAGGATAACCACCTGCTCAATACACCAGCCGGGACACTGGAAGCGGACAACTTTTATCTGTTGAATGCCAGTCTGGCCAATTATGGTATAATCGAAGTAACGGGCAAATTTGAAGCGTTGATGCTGGATACCGGTTCCCGTCTGGACAATTTCGGTGCAATTTCCATTACCGGCAGTTCCGAGATGTTCAGCAACGGTTATCTGCGCAACCTGGGCAGTCTGGAAGTCGAAGCGGACGGTAAGCTCTGGAACGGGTACCTGATCGAAAATGACGGCGGCAGTATTCACGCTGCATCGGGAGCCCAGCTGTTGGGGACCCCGGGGGGTGAGAACCCGGCCAACGGCGGGTATCTGACGACTGGCGGTACAGTCGAGCTGTTGTGCAGTCGTAGTCCTGCCGTGCATTCTATTGCCGGCCGTGCAGCTATTGATGAGATTGCCGCCAGCGCAGCGGAAGCCAGCACAGCTGAACAGCTCGATCAGCTGCTCAGTGACAGCAGTGTCCAGACAATCGCGATCCCGGGGGAGATGGCGTATTCCGGTGAACTCAAGGTCAGCAAGGACCTGTATATTACCGGCAGCCTGACCGTTACCGAAGGCAGCCTGGTTGCAGTCGGCAGCCGGGTATTCCTTGAAGATGGCGGCAGCCTGACGGCAGACAATATTTCCCTGTTGGATGGTGCGGTCGTGCAGCTGGATGACAGTACGCTGACGGTACCGCAGGGTGGGCTGCTGGATCTGGACGGCAGCGTCATTCTTGGCAGCGGGGACAGCCGCATCTTTGCGGAATCGGCCGACATCCAGCTCCGGAACGAATCACTGATCGCACCGGAGAGCGACTGCGGCGCGGAGTTTTTCTCGGCAGATAACAGCCATCTGACTATTGTCGGAAAGTCAGCGGTACTGATGCCGTCTTGTTCCGATATGGCGGTACTTTCCGGCCTTTCGGTAGAGATTGACGGCGCACGGTTTTCTGCCGGCAACAGTATGATGCTGAGAAACTGCACACTGGATATCCAGAAGAACGGTACTTTTGCCCAGTATGGAACGGATTTCAGTTTTGAAAACTGTACCGTTACGATTGCGGAAGGGGCAGTCATGCGAAGTGATTACTGCAACATGCTGCTGCGGGACACGACCATCACCAATGACGGTGATCTGTTTTTGGGAGGATGGCAGGAGTTCCAGCTGACTTTGCAGGACAGTGTGATCTATAACAATGGAAACAGCGATCTGTATATAGCGAATACCTTTACCGGCGAAAGCATGATTTATAACTATGGAACTCTGAATACTGCCATCGACCGTCTGATCAATCCCTATCGGATTGAAGGGAATCCGCAGATTTCCGAGTGGTAAGTATGCCAAAAGACAAAACCGCCCGTGGTTTTCCACAGGCGGTTTTGTTTTACATTCCTTCATACATCAGGGCGATGACCTGTTCCAGCCGTTCGCTCATCGGCTGCTCTTCACCGGCGGCGCCGATTGCGTAGAGGATCAGCCAGTCGGTTACATTTCGCGGGTCGAGCAGTGCCATCCCACAGTCGCCAAGCATCGCGTTAAGAGTCCANNGTGTTCCTCGACCCGTTCCTGCATCGTCATTTCCTCCTCGAAATCAGGCGCGAAATCATCCGATACAACTGAAAGGTCCTCGGTAATCACATAAAGGAGCAGCAGCAGCTTTCTGGGAACATCCAGCTTATGGCTGCGGATATTTTTAATTGCGGTGGTATTGGGCCAGTTCTGTTTCAGCAGCCGCTGGACCAGCGAATAATTCTGGCGGTTTTTGCCGGACGGCATCCGCAGGGAGAGGTAGGTCTGCATGACGGTTTCCAGTGAATAATAAGGTTCCGGCGTGTCAATCCATTCGGGCATCGGATGGATCAGCGTGTTGAGGAATTTGTCAAAATAATAGTACGCCCGCAGATGCAGCGAGCCGAAGCGGTCAAGGTTGCTGAGATAACAGCTGAGCAGGTCTTCCTTTGTGTGCAGCGACAGGAACTCATTNNCTCATTCTGGATTTCCTTTGTCAGATGGGAACCGACGGTGCCATCCAGCTGATTGAGGCCGGAGCCCTTGGGCAGGCTTTCATAGAATGCACGGGCTTCCTGATAGCCGTACCCGTTGCGCAGAAACCAGGCATAGACGACGTCGTGACCATCCCGGTACTGGATACCGTAGTCGGTGCAGATGCTGAGCAGATAGTCCAGCTGTGCCTCCCCAAACCCCAGCGCAAAGGCAATGCGGAAGATATCATCCCGGCTGGTCGGCAGGTTTTTGCCGGACAGCCAGTTTTTAAGTTTCTTGACGACCGACTGGGGGTTGCATTCCGGCATATCCGACAGGAAAAAGTCCGTCAGCCGCATCAGCAGATCATCCTCGGGATACATCTGCTGCAAAACGCCGCTGAAGGTACGGACAGGCAGTTGGTTATCCTGTAGATAGGCTACTGCCATAGCAGGCGTCATACGTCCGTATAAAATGCGGTTGTATTCCGCAGCGGAAGTGACGGTAAGCTGACGGTTCATAGTTTTCCTTCCTTTATCCTGTCATATTGTGCAAAATATTACTATTTTAAGATACCACAACCCCGCCGAATTGTCAATATACAGATGATACACGGACTGCTGCTCTGCATTCTGTTCAGCTGTTTTCCAGCAGCCGGCGGATTTTATCCGGCAGAGTGGTTTTGACCTCCTGCAGGGCCTCTTCCGCCCAGCTGGGGAATATCTGACGCTTGCAGGCAAGGAACAGCGTCACCACCGGAGCAATGATATCATCCAGCAGTGCTTCTGTCTGATCGAATGGCCCGTACGCAGCAAGAAAAGCATCCTGAGCGGCAGGGGACAGGGAATAGGTGACATTCCGCAGGTCAGAGACAGCCATCCCTTTGCCCAGCAGGTTGTAGTCAAACATGAAGGCCGAAGAGCCATCCCGTGCAACGACCATGTTGGTGTAGAAAAAATCGTTGTAGGCGAGTGTTTTTCTGATCTTGGCAAATGTCTGGGTGATGTCGTAAAAATGCTGCCGCAATAGTTTCCAGGATGTCCAGTTTTCTGTTCCGGTTTTCGCGGCAACCAGGGCGATATTTTCAAGGGTAAAAAAGTCGGATTCGTCATAAAGGCTGTTTCCATGTTCTGCGGCATAATCATATCCGCGCTGGTGAAGCGCACGGTACCAGTCTGCCAGCTTTTGCGCAATACGGGGGTCATCCATATCCTCTTTCCGCCCGAGCCGCCATTCGGGGCTGCAATCCAGGTCTTCCAGCAGCAGGGCGGAGCGGGTTTGAGCGATCACCTGAATGGTCGGAATATGCAGGGAGTGCAGCAGATGGTAGTTTTCGATTTCGCGGCAGTGAACAGGGTCTGTAAAGGCTTTCAGGATATAGCTGTCTCTTCCGCAGGACACACGCGCTACAAGGATACCGTCTTTGTCCTGTAAAACAGAAATATTGTCACCGGCTATACCCATTTGGCTTAATTGTTTGTGAAGAAACTGCATGTTTATTTACCTCTTGTGCAAAGTGAAAGATATCCGGGACAGTTCTGCCAAATGTTTTGACCGCCATCCGGTACATCGCTTTTGCATGGATGCGGTCATGCCAGATAAAGCGTCGCATCAGTTTGCGCAGGGACCATTCTTCACCATAGCTCCCATCATAGACAGGATTGGATAAGAACCCGGATTGCTTTTCCAGCAGTTCAAATCCGCGCCGCCTGCATTCGGCAATCGTTCCCTCGTGATCGGTTTCAACGCCGATTTCGGCGAAATAATAGTCGTTTACATTTCTGGTGTGCAGATACATTTCGGTAGCCGTGCGCGGAATCTGACCATAGAACGTTTTGCGCGCAGCCAGACAGCTTTTGTCTTTCTCGGGTATCGAGTTGTACAGGGCCAGAAAGTCCTCAGCTGATTTGCATGCAACTGCTTTCAGCTGCTGGTATTCCGGGAGGGTGAGGGGAGCCTTTTCCTGTTCAAAGAGGACGTCGGAATCCGCGTCCGAAATAGCCAGTTCCGATTCTTTTTGCTGGACAATGACCGGCTCAAGCAGTTCGGGGATTGGTTGTCCTGTCCATTTCAGGTAGGACGCGATCTCCGCCGGCATTTTCCGAACGGCGGTTTCCAGCGACTCACCGCGGGTAAACGCGCCGGGAAAATCCTGTGCAAACAGTAAGCTGTCATTTCCGTTATGTTCCCATACGCAGTCTATTTTCATGCTGCACCTCCTGTATATCGAAAAAAGCAGTTGCCTGGAGAAATCCAAACAACTGCTCAAATCTGGTGCGGATAGCAGGACTTGA
>DCTE01000134.1:6450-8455 GCA_002329405.1 Ruminococcaceae bacterium UBA1448
CAATTCCGCCACATCTGCATTCAAATTATATTCCGTATTCTCAACGGAACGTGTATTATTATAACAGAGGATGTTGGATTTGTCAAGAGATTTTTGAAAATAAATCCAGTTTATCCAAAACAAAGCACTGCCGGACGATCGAAAACTGCCCGGCAGCGTATCAACATGCGGTATCAGTATCTGGTGATAAACTTGACAAAGAATTCAGGGCCGGTCGTCAGGATATCAACCGGGATGCACTCATTTGCAGCATGCGCAGGGCCCCAGTTGCCTTCGCTCAGGAAACTGCCGAAGCGGTAGACATTCTCGCAGATATCGCTGTAATAACGGGAGTCGGTGCCGCCCAGCATATAACCGGGGATGGTGACGATGCCGGGGTAGTTTTCCTCGCAGATCGACTGAATCAGGTCATAGCCATGGGAATGCAGCTTGGAAGCACGGGGCGGGTTGCCGCCCTTGACCAGACGGACTTTGACGCCTTGGGGGACGATATCCTCGAAATGCTCCTGGATGACTTCCAGTGTATCGCCTTCCAGCGCGCGGCAGTTGATGATGACCGAAGCCCTCTGCGGGAGGATGTTTGCCTGTTCAGAACCGGAAGCCATTGTGATGGCGGTAGTGGTATGGAACAGAGCGGAGAGATAAGGGTCTTGCTCAATAATTGGGAGCAGCTTGTCCCAGTTGCCCTCAACATCTCTGAGCAGCAGGCTTTTTTCATCGTCCGACAGCCGGGCGGAGGCCTCGACATTAGCCTTGACGCTCTCGGTGATGCGGTAGGGGAACTGGTTTTCCTCGACGGCGATGATGGCCTGGGCCAGCAGCTTCATTGCGCTGTCTTTCGGAGGGACAGAGGAGTGGCCGCCCTTGTGCTCGACATACAGCTCGAAGTCGGAGTAACCTTTTTCCGCGACGACGATGCTTGCGATCATACCTTCGTATCCCATCCGGTTGCCCTTGCTGACGCCGCCGCACTCGTCGATGACACAGCCGGGCTTGACGCCGCGGTCACGCAGGGTATCGACGATCAGACCGGCGGCGGGGCCTTCGCCGCCCATAACTTCCTCATTATAGCCGAAGCCGATGTACAGGTCATAGCCGGGCTGGAATCCGGTTTCCAGCAGGTGCTCGACCGCTTCGAGAATGGACATCATATTGCATTTGCAGTCGGTGGTACCGCGGCCCCAGAGTTTGCCCTCAGCGACAACGCCTTCATAGGGCGGGTATTTCCAGAGGGAGAGGTCACCTTCCGGGACGACGTCCTGATGAGCGATCAGGACGAGGGGGAGCTGGTCAGATTTACCGGTACCTTTCCAGGAATACAGCAGACCAGCGCGGCCGATGATTTCCAGTTTAAGTTTCTGATGAATCAGGGGATAACTTACGCGCAGGTAGTCATGGAGCTGCTGGAATTTGGAGAAATCCATTTTCGCCAGTTCCGCGTTGGAGACGGTCGGAATTCTGACCATACCGGCGAGGTGTTCGGTACATTTTTCCACAGTAATCATCGCAGATCGTCCTTTCAGGGTTTTTAAGTATTAAAAGAATAAAGAAAGTATACCGCACTTGTCCTTCTTTGTCAAGTCAGCGCGGTGTCCGCGCTGACTTGATCGCATTGGTCGCCCGCGAGCGCATACATGCGCTACCGACGGGC
The DNA here is from genome assembly GCA_002329405.1 of Ruminococcaceae bacterium UBA1448. Classification (GTDB taxonomy): domain Bacteria; phylum Bacillota; class Clostridia; order Oscillospirales; family Ruminococcaceae; genus Faecivivens. The sequence goes on from DCTE01000134.1 coordinate 8,102, forward strand.
TCGATTGCAAAAATAACAGCCTTTGCCAACGCGCCGGGCACAGTGCCTGTGCTCCCTTGATCGCGTTGGTCGCCCGCGTTCCGACGGGCTCGATTGCAAAAATAACAGCCTTTGCCAACGCGCCGGGCACAGTGCCTGTGCTCCCTTGATCGCGTCGGTCGGCCGCGTGCCGACGGCCTCGATTGCAAAAATAACAGCCTGTGTGAACGCGCCGGGTGGATAGTGTGATATTTAGTGCTTTGCTTTTTTTGCAGCAATTCGCACACGCTCCTCGGTGGTTCGACCGACGCGCAGAGCGTCGGCCCAATGTTTCGCACTTGGTGAGATCGGTCATGACAAAAAGTTTAGGTCAAG
>DCTE01000032.1 GCA_002329405.1 Ruminococcaceae bacterium UBA1448
TCATCACAGCCGTCCATCCCGCCCAGGATGTTCAGGATCGTCGTCTTGCCGGCACCTGATTCACCGACAATGACCGCAAATTCGCCCTTTTCGATCGCAAAATTGATCCCATTGGATGCAGTGATGGTGACCTCTCCCATCCGGTACCGTTTATAGACATCTTTTAACTCAACATAACTCATTGATCATCACCCTTTTCATTATCCGGCGTTGTCCATGCCGCTTGCCGTCTCCTTTTTACCTCCGACAACCCCGCACATCAGTTCCAGAAAGCTCTCCAGCGCCTGCTCCATCTCCTGCTGCTCCCGCGGTGCGGAAAACATCTCCAGCATCCCCCGCAAAAGCGCCTGGCCCATCATCTCCGCAAGCAGCCGTGAGCGCATCTCCGACGGCAGGGTCGGCAGCAGCTCCCGGTAAACCCGCCGAGCTATCTCCCGGCTGAGTACCGCGTCGATTCCCTCATAAGGCGAACCGTCCGCGTGATAGGCTAAAATCAGAACCGGGATACGGTGCTGCCGGAAGGTCTCGGCAATCTGTCTGGCAACCTCCCGCAGGACTCCCTGATACTGGCATCGGTAGGGCGTCCGCAGTGCTTCCTTCACCGCCTCGATCGCCGGGCAGACAACCGCCTGGAACAGCTCGGTCTTGCCGCTGAAATACCCATAGATATTTCCCGGCGAAATTCCCGCTTTCGCCGCAATCCGACGCATCGAACTGCTGCGAAAACCCTGCTGATAAAACTCCTCCTCCGCCGCCTGTAAAATCGCGCGGCGAATCTCTTCCTTAGGTTTTTGCATCTGGTTCCCTCCTTACAATCCGTTTTAAAAATGAACGCCTGTTCACTTTTATTATAAAAAAAAGAGACGCACAAGTCAAGGTGCGTCTGCAATTTCTTTTGTAAACATTTTATTTTTTTGCCGCTGTCTTCTGTGAACAATTTATGACCGCAATACACCGGCTTTACCAAGTGCCTGTCTCAGCGGGACAGCAGCCAGTGCCGCCAGCACTGCCTTGCACAGATCCCCCGGCAAAAAGATAACAGCCCCTTCGATCAGTGCCGTCTGCACCGGAATATCCAGCACCAGCATCATACCAATCATCCCAGGAATATCGGTCACGACAATTCCCAGCAACGCCGCACCCAAAAAACGGAACAGATTGACCCCTCTGCCTTTGGTCAGCGATACCACCACCGCCGACGCAAAAAAGCCAACAAAATAACCGACCGACGGCCCAAAACTGAACTTTCCCAGCAACACCGCCAGCAGGATAAAAACAATAGCCGCACCGCCCGCCTGTTTTGGCCGCAGTATCAATCCGGTCAGGGTAATCGCCAGCGTCTGGGCGGTGACCGGAACGGGAGAAAAGGGCAGCGGTATGATGATATAGCTGCACACCATAATAAACGCCGCACAAAGGGCAACTTGGGTGAGGGACAGGATCCTGGTATTCTGCATCGGTGGTTCTCCTTCTTGTCAACCTATATTTTCTTCATGGTTAACAATAGTCAGTATAGCACGCCGCATGCAGCTTGTCAACCCTATTTTTCAAACCTGGTTTACAAAAGCGGTGCGCTTTCAGCCTTATTTCTCTACGATTCATCGGGTAGAGGAAAAAACTATAAAATATGGTGTTCATAGCTTTCTTTTTCGTCTAAATTATGGTATAATCTGTATATAAATGAACGGCATTGGCCGGCGGGACTCCCTCCCACCGCCTGTCCCTCTGGAGGTGTATCAATTGCTGGACCCCGTCCTGCAACAGCAGATCATTGACAAAAACCGTGCCTTTATGAAAGGCTACCGGGCTAGCGACCCTTATCAGGAGGACTTTGTCTCCGATCAGCAGCAGTGCCTTCCCCAGCCCCCGCTGGTCAAGGATGCGATGCGGCCGGCTGACAGCCATCTTCCTCTGCCGCTGGATTTCTCCGGGCTGGATTGCAAAAACGACCTGTATGCTCTCTTCCGCGACCGCAAGAGCCAGCGGGTCTACACCGGAAAGCCGGTCAGTCTTATACAACTGTCCTTCCTGCTCTGGGCAACCCAGGGAATCAAGGAACTGCGCGGCAAAGCCTATGCGACCCTGCGCACCGTCCCCAGCGGCGGCGCCCGTCACCCGTTCGAGACCTATCTGGCGGTCCGGCTGGTGGACGGACTGCGGCCCGGCATCTACCACTATCTGCCGATGGAACACGCGCTGGAATTTCTCGGCCTGCCGGAAAATTTTGACGAACAGATCGCTGACAGTCTGTCCGGTCAGAAGTGGGCCGCTAAGGCAAACGTCGTCTTCTATTGGTCGATGGTCGCCTACCGCGCCGAATGGCGGTACGGTATCTATGCCCATCGGGTCGCGCTGATCGATGCCGGGCACCTGGGACAGAACCTCTACCTCGCGGCTGAGGGGGTTGGGCTGGGATGCTGCGGTATCGCAGCGTTTGAGCACGAGCTCTGCTGCCGGATGCTTGAGATCGACGGGATAGAGGAATTTCCTGTGTATACAATGCCGGTCGGGACCGTCTCGGCCGAAAACCAACAGGCGGAACAGGATTTCTACCGCTTCGTCCGGGAACAGAACCTGTAATGTCTGTATATTTTGTCCGTTGTTACCTTCTGCCAAGTCCGCGCATGCGGCGTAATGTGTATGTCTATTTCATTTGAAAACAAAGTTTTTCANNGTCATGCAGATCACCTCTTCCGGCTATCTGGCCCACCTCTATTACGGCCACAATCTCCCCGACGGTGACTACCGGTTTGAAACCCTCGCGCCTGTTCTCCCGCAGGGTTCCTTCTTCCCCAACCCTCCCCAGGAGGATGAACTGGTCTCCCTCGCGACGGCCATGATGGAGTACCCCTGCTATGGTACCGGCGATTTCCGCCCCACCGCCATCCAGGCAGTCGGTGCGGACGGCAGCCCCGCTGTCGACCNNCCGGCAATCCCCGGTCTTCCCGCAACCTATGCAGGTGAACAGGACGCCGATACACTCGAAATCGAAATGCAGGACCATACCGGTCTGACTGTCACGCTGATTTATACCGTCTTCCGGGACTATCCGGTCATCACCAGAAGCGTCCGGGCGGAAAACCGCGGCGATCAGCTGATCACGCTGGACAAGATCTATTCCTCCTCGACCGACTTCCCGACCAACAACTATGACCTGCTGCACCTGTGGGGCTCCTGGGCGATGGAACGTACCCCTGAACGTACACCGCTGACCCATGGCGGACAGCGAATCTCCAGTCTGCGCGGCTCCTCCGGCCATGTCCATAACCCCTTTGCAGCGTTGGTTGAAAAGGATGCTTCGGAAGAAATGGGCGAAGTCTTCGGCTTCTCGCTGGTCTACTCGGGCAGCTTCGCAATTGAAACCGAAGTCGACAGCCTGGGTCAGACCCGCGTCCTCTGCGGTATCAACCCGGACGGCTTCGGCTGGAGGCTGAATCCGGGTGAACGGTTTGACACCCCCGAAACGGTCATGGTCTACTCCGATACCGGTATCGGCGGAATGAGCCGCACCTATCACAAGCTGTACAGCCGTCACCTGATCCGCGGCCCCTGGCGCGACCGTGACCGCCCCATCATCATCAACAACTGGGAAGCAACCTACTTTGAATTCAATGAGGAAAAACTGCTCCAGATCGCTCGTGCCGCCGCCCCGCTCGGCATTGAAATGCTGGTCAT
>DCTE01000104.1:0-7688 GCA_002329405.1 Ruminococcaceae bacterium UBA1448
GATCGCCGCACCCATGCCGGCTGCCGTCTTGACCTGCTTGGATACCCCGAGGAAAGGGCACAGGCCGTAAAACTGAGAAAGCACGACGTTGTCAACCAGCGCCGCCGTAATGATAACGAGAATCAGACTCATTCGGTTTTGCCCTCCTTCTTTACCGCGTCAGCCTGCGCTTTTGCGGCTGCCTTGGCAGCACGCTCCGCCTTCAGCTTCTCCTGAAGCTCAAGTGCTTCCTTCGCCTTATGCTCAGCAATTGCCATATGGTTGGCACCGCAGGCACGGCCGGTGCATCCGGCACAGTTGCCGCCGCAGGCGATATCGTCGCCCTTGATGCTGGTCGCACTGGGGGCCTTAAACTTGTTCTGGAGGGCCGTCAGCACCGCCATGACCAAAAACGCGCCAGGTGCCAGTACCAGAATCGAAATGGGGGTAAATACTTCCGGCATGACCTGTATGCCAAACAGCGCACCTGCGCCAAACAGCTCACGGATCATGCCCAGAATAGTCAGTGCAACCGTAAAACCGAGACCCATCCCAACTCCGTCAAAAATCGACGGGATGACCGGATTCTTGGAAGCATAAGATTCTGCACGGCCAAGGATGATACAGTTGACAACAATCAGCGGAATGTATACGCCCAGTGAGTCATACAAAGGGGTGACATAGGCGTGCATCAGCATCTCGACAATCGTAACAAACGATGCGACGACAACAATATATGCCGGCATCCGCACCCCGTCGGGAATGATCTTGCGCAGTGCCGAGATCATCAGGTTGGACATGATCAAAACAACCATCGTCGAAAGGCCCATGCCCAGGCCATTGATCGCGCTGGTCGTAACCGCCAGCGTCGGGCACATGCCCAACATCAGTACAAAGGTCGGGTTCTCCTTGATAAGACCGTTGAAGATCCGTTCCAGTGGTTTATTCATTTATTCCGTCACTCCTTTCGATCAGGAACCGGCCAGCAGCATCTGGTCGACAAAATACAGCCCCGCACCGACCGCCTCTTTGATCGCAGTAGTGGTAAAGGTCGCGCCGGTGATGGCGTCTACCTCTTCGGAAGAGGTGATGCCGGGGAAAGTCGCGATATAGCTCTCGTCCGCGCATTTTGCACCAAATCCGGGCGTCTCAGCGTGCTGAAGCGGGCTGAAACCGGTGACTGTTCCATTCAGATCGACACCCAGTGCAATTGTGATGTCGCCGCCGTAACCACCTTTGGAAACAGCAGAAAGGACATAACCGATCACNNGTCATCACGTCGGTGACCGAACCGGTCGTGTAACCGGCAGCCGGAATCTCAGTTACGGCAGAAGCCAGCAGCTCATCAGCCCCATCCACTGCGCCAAACGACGCGGCATCGGGATAGACAGAGACATACGCTTCGGCTTTTGCAGCCAGCTGCGCCTGTTCAATCGGGCCTGTGGTCAGTTCATTGACAAAGGAAAGCAGCAGCCCGGCAACCAATGTGATCGCACAAAGGATCAGGGCATTGCCGATAGGTCTTTCTTTCTTCATGCCTTGGCGCCTCCTTTGCCTTTTTTACGTCCGAACGGAGCTGGGACGGTGAATCTCTCAATCAGCGGTACCGCCATGTTGGAGATGATGATGGCATAAGACACACCCTCCGCCGATTTGCCAACCACACGGAACAGCGCGGTCAGGAAACCGATCAGCACCGCATAAATAATCTGTCCCATAGGGGTGATCGGGCTGGTGACATAGTCGGTCGCCATAAAGAAGGCACCGATCAGCAGTCCGCCGCCAAACAGATGGGCCAGCAGATAGCTGCCTGTAGGCATTCCGCTGCCGTTTACAAGGTTGAGCAGGATGATAAAGACCATCGTCGACAGGATGTATGTGCCGGGGATGCGGATACTGATGACCTTTTTGATCAGCAGGTATGCGGCACCCACCAGAATCGCGATGACCGAAGTCTCACCAATACAGCCGGAATAGTTGCCGATAAACATTTGCAGCAGATCAACGCTCTCCCCTGCTTTCATTGCCGTCAGAGGGGTCGCCGCAGAAATTCCATCGACGACCGGAAAAGCCGTCATCTGCGAGCCAAACGAGATCAGCAGGAAACACCGTCCGACCAGCGCCGGGTTCATGAAGTTCTGACCCAGACCGCCAAACAGCTGCTTGACCACCAGAATCGCAAATACGCTGCCCAGCGCTACCATCCAAAGCGGCAATGTCGCAGGCAGGTTGACCGCAAGAATCATGCCGGTGACGACCGCGCTCCAGTCTCCAATGGTGACTGGCCGTCTAACCAGCTTTTCATAGACAAACTCGGTCAGCATCGCCGCTGCAACCGAAACCAGAATCACCAGCAGTGCCTGATACCCAAAATTATATATACCAAAAAGGCAGGCCGGCAGCAGCGCAATCGCAACGTCGCGCATAATCGAATTGGTACCGGTCTCCGAACGCAGATGCGGGGAAACCGAAACATTATACATTTCGTTCAAGTTCAGACACTCCTTACTCTGCGGATTTAGCCGCTGCTTTGGCCTTCGCTTCACGGCGCAGACGGTTGACCGAGGCTTTGCCGTATTTAAACGACTGAGTCAGCGTGCGGTGGGCAGGACATACAACCGTACAGCAGCCGCATTCAATGCACTCCATACCGCCCAGCTTCTCAAACTGCTCAAAGTTGTCATTGTCCGCCGCGACCTGCATCATCTGAGGAACCAGACGCTCCGGGCAAGCCTGTACGCACCGCCCGCAATGGATGCAGGGGCTGGACGGGTTCTCCGCGACCGGGTCGTTCTCAAACGCCAGAATCGACGAGGAGGTCTTCTGCACCGGAATATCCAGCGTATACATCGCAGTCCCCATCATCGGGCCGCCTGAAATCAGCTTCTCCGGCTGGACAGAAAATCCTCCCGCCGCTTCCAGNNGATGACTGCACCCGACAGATACTTCCAGGTTACAGGGGCTCTTGACCGCATCGCCGGTTACCGTCATAACCGTCGTGATCAGCGGAGTCGAACAGCAGACCGCCTGATAAACTGCGATGACAGTCGCGACATTGCTGACGATACAGCCAGCGTCAAACGGCAGCATTGAAGAGTTGATGTCCTGCCCGGTGATCGCATGAATCAGCATCCGTTCGCCGCCCTGCGGGTATTTGGTCTTAAGTGCTTCAACATGGATGCGGGACTCGCCTGCCGTCTTTTCAGTCAGCAGCCGGATTGCTTCCGGTTTGTTGTCCTCAATACCGATCACACCCTGTGCATTCGGGAAAAGAGAAAGGATCACCTTCAGACCCTCCAGCAGCTCTTCCGAACGCTCCAGCATCAGCCGATAGTCGGTGGTCAGGTAAGGCTCACATTCGGCACCATTGACAATGACGTATTTAACTTTGCTGTCGTCTTTGGTCGTCAGTTTGACATGGGTCGGAAAACCTGCACCACCCAGGCCGACAATTCCGGCGTCCCGGATAATATCCCGAATCTGTGCAGGAGTGAGGGACGATGGGTCCCGTTTTTCTCCCAGACCGGGCACCGGTTCAAATTTTCCGTCGCTTTCAATGACAATCGAATCTCTCGTCTCTCCGACAACGGCCGTTCTGGGTTCAATCGCCCGAACTGTACCGGAAACTGAACTGCAGATTCCCGCCGAAACAAAACCGCCGGGCGCAGCGATCTGCTGCCCCATCAGCACATGGTCACCCGGTTTGACCGTCGGAACGGCCGGCGCACCAATATGCTGAGAGAGCGGAAATACCATTTCACCGGTCGGTTCAACCCGGCGGATCGGACTGTCCTTCGCCAGTGCCTTTCCATCGGACGGGTGCACCCCCCGCAAAAATGTTTTCAGGCTCATGAGATACCTTCTTTCTGACAAAAATAAGAATAAATGAAAAAACGCTCAACCATACCATTTCGGTACAGTANNCAGCCTTATATATTTTACCACATATCGTGGATAATACCAATAGTCTTTTACGTTTTTCGTATATTGTACCAATTTTCCCTGGGGAGTTAGCGAATGCTCGTTGTATTCATTTACAATAGCATAACCATTTACCGGAAAAATATTTACATTTTAACTTAAAAGGAATATACTGTTTTTGATCGGTACTGTCAAAAATCGACGTTCTATTGAAATCTGGTATCCGCTGTCTGGAAAGGAATGAGTAAAAAAATGAGCATATCATCCAACAAATACGGCTATATCCCCGGCCTCAGCCGGCAGGTCTCCCGTCTCTTTTTCGGATGTGCAATCCGCCCGATGAACCTGGGGCAGGACGCAGGAGAACTGCTGGATGCCGCTCTCGAAAACGGCATCAACGCTTTTGATACCGCACGGGTGTACGGTGAATCAGAAGCCTCCTTCGGCAGGTGGCTTCGTACCCGCAGCTGCCGCGACCGCGTCATTCTGCTGACCAAGGGCGGACATCCCGATTTTTCCCGCGGGGAGGACGGGAATTCCCAGATCACCCGCCGGATCAGTCGGAAAGAGATCCGCGACGACCTCGAAAAGTCCCTGCTTACGCTCAGGGTCGATGAAATAGATATCTACCTGCTGCACCGGGATGACCCTTCTGTCCCAGCCGAAGAGATCGCTGGCTGGATGGACGAGCTGGTCAAAGAAGGCAAGGTCCGCACGATCGGCGGCTCCAACTGGACCCATCAGCGGATCGCCGCCGCCAGGGAATATGCCCTCGCACATGGCCTGACCCCCTTCACCGTTTCCAGCCCCCATTTTTCTCTGGCCGAGACACAAACTGACCTGTACGGCGACAACTGTGTGACGCTGACCGGCGACGCCAATGCCGAAGCACGGGCATGGTACCGGGAAAACCCAGTCGCGGTCATCTCTTTTGCCAGCCTGTCCCAGGGATTTTTCTCCGGGAGATGGACCTCCGACGATTTCCGCAGTCATGATGCCCGCCTCAAACCGGAATTTATCCAAGCATTTGGCAGCGAAAAGAACCTGCTCCGTCTCGACCGTACCCGCGAGCTTGCCGCCGAAAAAGGATGCACCGTTTCCCAGCTGGCACTCCGGTGGGGATTTTCCCAGGGGATGAATCTCTTTGCGGCGGTCGGTTCGACCAGCCCCCAGCGGATGCTGGAAAACTGGCAGGCACTCGATCTCCCGCTCTCAGCAGAGGAAGCAGACTGGCTGACGGGAAAATAAAAGGCAGCTGTATACAGCAAAAAAGCAGGAAGTTTTTTCAGCTTCCTGCTTTTCTTTTCCATATAAATGTCTATTACGGCGTCCGGCCGGTATTCCCTTCCAGCGGCGTCGGGATAACTGGCAGACGGAACCAGAAGTCGCTTCCCATCCCGACTTCGCTTTCAACACCATATTCGGCATGGTGCAGTTCCAGCACGCTTCGGACAATCGAAAGCCCCAGCCCGGTTCCAACCGCGCTGCGTTTATGGACCTTATCCAGCTTGTAGTACCGGTCCCAGACCAACGCCAGCTTATCCGCTGGGATTCCTTCCCCGCTGTCGATTACGTCGATACGGACCTGGCCATCTGCAACTGTCTGACGGAGCTGGACATCCAGTGTCTTGCCGGTATAATGAATCGCATTGTTGATCAGGTTATAGACAACCTGCGAAATACGGGTCCGGTCGGCTTCCACCCAGACCTTCTCATCCGCCTGCAATGTCAGCCGGAAACCCTTGCTTTCGATCATCTTATTGTACCGGGCGAGTGTCTCCTGAATCAGATCTGTCAGACAGAACGGCTCACGCTGGATGGTCACGACGCCTGCCTGGAGTTTGGAAAGATCCAGCAGGTCATTGACCAGTTCTGTCAGATGATTGGCTTCATCTATGATAATCTGGACATTTTCCGGCGTGTTCTCTCCCGGCAGATCGCGCATAACTTCTGCATATCCGCTGATCAGCGTCAGCGGAGTACGCAGGTCATGAGAGATGTTGGCCAGCAGATCCCGTCTCAGCTGTTCAACCTGCTGAAGGTCATGACTGACCTGAACAAGCGTCTCATTCAGTTCCCCAATCTCCCGGCAGGCACTGCCCGGATAGGGCGTATATTCTCCCCGCACCAATTCTTTGGAAGAATGGTTGATCTCGATAATCGGGTGGGCAATCCTGCGCGCCAAAAACAGTGCCATCAGCATTCCAACCAGCAGCATGACTACCGTCACCGCAACCAACAGATAACGGATAGTCTGCACAGTGGTATCGACCGGTGAAACGACCGAATTGAGCAGCAAAATCCGTTCATACCCGCTGGCATCTGAACAGATCGTCACATTGATAATACTCTCTTTGCCAAAAATAACCGGTATTGCACGGGAAGAAAATGGGTTATCCCGCAGGTAGTTTCCCTCCCACTCTCTGGAACCAACTTCCAGCAGATAAGACCCGCCCGATTCCGACGCACAGGCATACAGCATAAACAACCCCAGCGAACCCATCCGATGAATGCTGCATCCTGGCAATGTATCTGCCGATGAAATCACCCGCCCGGATGAATCAATCACCATCGCGCACAGCTGCTGCTCGGCGACGGCCGACTCCAGCCGGCTGTCCAGATCGTCGCTGAAAAGATGGCTGGAGATCGAAGCGGCTGTCCCCTCTATCTGCGAGATCTTGGTCCACTTATAAATCGGCTGCAAAAACACCGTCTCCAGCAGCCATAAACTCCCCAACATCAGCAGGGTAAAAAGGGTAAAAGCCCGCATCAGCCAGCTGTTGATCGAACGCGCAGGCTTCTCCCTGACCCGCTTTCTTTTATCCTTCAAAACGGTAGCCAACCCCCCGCAGGGTGACGATCAGCCGCGCATACGGTCCCAAACTCCGACGCAGCAGTTTGATATGGGTGTCCAGCGTCCGGTCGTCCCCATAAAAATCATATCCCCAAACATTGTTGATCAGTGCTTCCCGCGTCAGGGCAATGTTGCGGTTGCGCACCATATAAAACAGCAGGTCGTACTCCTTCGGGGAAAGCTCCTGCTGCACCCCATCGACAAAGACCGTCCGCGCGGTGAAGTCGATCATCAGCCCATCTTTCCGGTAGACCTCCCGCTCAGAAGAGGACGCTTCCCGGGAAGCACTTCTTTTGAGCACCGCACTGACCCGCATCAGCAGTTCCCGCGGGGAAAACGGCTTGACGACATAATCGTCGATGCCGTACTCGAATCCGTGGATCTTGTCGTATTCCTCGCCGCGGGCGNNCTTGCGGATCTCGCGGCAGGCGGAAAAGCCGTCCAACTCGGGCATCATCACGTCCATGATGACCAGGTCGAAATGCCCGTTGCGCACCTTCTCGACCGCTTCCATCCCGTCCCCGGCTTCCTCAACCTGGTATCCATCAAAAACCGCATACTTCCTGATCAGCATACGGATATTCTGCTCATCATCCACAATCAAAAGTGTAGGCATTGGTTTCATCCTTTCTTTTGGTTTTATATTTATATTTTATATTTTACCGGCGAAGTGTGACGGCTGTGTGACCGAAATGCAACAACTGCTTGACAATTTCCTCTGCTATGCTATAATGACCCCATACCGCAGGAAAGAAGGGTTTTGCATGTTCGATGAGACAGCTTATCAGGATGTCGACTTTCGCGACGCACAAATTCAGGAAGATTCCCTGTATGAGCTCCGGTTTATCCGCTGCCGGTTTGACGGAGCTGATTTTTCCAGAATCCGGCTGGAAGGCTGCCGGTTTGAAAATTGCCAGTTCCATGGGACAGACTG
>DCTE01000104.1:7705-10169 GCA_002329405.1 Ruminococcaceae bacterium UBA1448
CGGATTGACCGCGGAGACTGGCGGATGACTGAAATGGTCGAAATGGACCTTTCGGGTGAAAAAATCAATGAGATAAACTTTTCTGGCGCATCTCTGCGGCAGTGCCGGTTTGACAAAACCGTTCTGCGCAACTGCGATTTTACCGGGGCGGATATCCGCGGTGCTTCCTTCAAAGGAGCCGATCTGCGCAGCTGTACCCTCGACCAGCTCAACCTCTCGCTCGCTGATTTCAAGGGGGCAAAAATTGATCTGACACAGGCAGTCGCATTTGCAGAAACCTTCGGTGTCAAAGTATTCCCCTGATATCCAATCCCATTATCATTATTGTAACCAATTCCGGCCCTTTTGGCAAGCGTCCGGGGGCAGAAAGGAAATGTTCATGGACAACAACCTTATCCAAAAGCAGAAAGCCATCCTGGTCGGCATTGATACCGGCGAATATGATCTGGAACATTCGCTGCAAGAGCTCTCCGAACTGGCTAAAACTGCCGGTGCTGAGGTCATCGGCATCTTCACCCAGAACCGTCAGTCGGCTGAAAACGCAACCTTTATCGGGGGCGGGAAACTGCGTGAAATCGCTGAGTTTGCCGAAAACCAGCAGGCCGACCTGCTGATCTTTGACGGGGAACTCTCCGGGACCCAGCTGCGCAACATCTCGGATATCACCGGGGTGGACGTTGTCGACCGGACAACCCTGATTCTGGATATCTTTGCAGGCCGCGCCACCTCTGCCGAAGGCAAATTACAGGTCGAGCTCGCACAGCAAAAATACCGTCTCCCCCAGCTGATCGGCGCCGGCAGTATCCTCTCCCGTCAGGNNCAGAGGTCCCGGTGAAACCAAACTGGAAACCGACCGGCGATATATCCGAAGAAGAATCCACGCGCTGGAAATGCAGCTGAAGGAGATGGAACAGCGCCGCGGCGTCATGCGGCGCAGACGGGCCAAAAATGGCATTCCGGTCATTGCCATTGTCGGATATACCAATGTCGGCAAATCTACCCTGCTCAACCTGTTGACCGGTGCCGATATCTACGCCAAAGATCAGCTGTTCGCAACCCTTGACCCGACTGCCCGGGAACTTCGGCTCCCCGATGGCCAGCAGGCAGTCATCATCGACACGGTTGGCCTGATCGAGCGGCTGCCTCACGGACTGGTCGAAGCCTTCCATTCAACGCTGGAAGTCGCGGCCGAAGCGGATGTCATCCTGACCGTCTGTGATTATGCAAGTCCCTACTGCCGTGAACAGCTGGAGGTGACCGGGCAGGTGCTGGACGAGCTGGGGTGCGGCGATATCCCGCGGATCACCGTCTTTAACAAAATCGACCTGGACCCCACTTCCGCCGTTGCCGCTGAAACAATTCCTGTCCAGGGGGTAAGGCAGGTGTTTATTTCTGCCGCCGAAAAACGCGGGATTGACCGGCTGATGAATATGATCAGCGATTGTCTGTCCGAATCGGTGACGACGGTACAGCTGTTAGTCCCCTATCAGAACGGCGGCCTGACCGACACAATCCGTCGGGAAGGCAGTATTCTTAAAGAAGAATACACCGAAAACGGCATCCGGCTGACCGCGACCGTACCCAAACGCAGCCTCTTCCGCTACCGTGACTTTCTGTCAGACAAATAAACAAATACAAAAGGCTCCTGTACCGACTTTTTCGCCAGTACAGGAGCCTTTGCTCATTTTACTTCAAATAATAAACTGTGACACCCGGATTCAGGCCGATTCCCCGCCGCAAAATCCTTTTACTGCGGACTTCCACGCGGACAAGATGCTGCAATACCGTGCCGCCATGAAATCCATGGATAACTTCAATCTCGCGGACTTCACTTCCGACTGTTTTTAACAATCGTTCAAGATATTTTTTCGCGTCCGGGGCGTACATATTGTGGATGTCCACCCGAACAACCCCATCTATACAGCGGTATCCCGCCATCAGCTCTGTTCACCGTCATTCCCATCCAGCGAAAGCTGTTCACCGACGTCCTCCTGACGCAGCAGTGAACCGGCAACCGGAATCGTTTTGGCACGATAACGATGGGGATTTTTGAAGGTCGTTTCGGTCAGAACCTCAACCTTTTCCAGCCTTGCATTCTTTTTCAGCGTCATGACCGCGACNNCGCGACACCCTGGGTGTCCCGCGTCGTCTTAACCGGAACCATGCCGGGATTCAATATCATCCGGCGGTTTTGAGAAGCAAGAACATACTCTTCCCCATCCTGCACCGGATAAAGGGCGACCAATGGCGATTTGTCCGAATAAGCATTTTGCAGCTTACGGCGGTTGGTTTTAGTCTCATAAGAGGCAAACGGTACCCGTGCGACTTTGCCATTCTCAAAGAAGAAGAGCAGATCGCCAGTATAGTCAGCTGTCACAGCACAGAACAGATATCGCTCCCCTTCGTCAAATCCGCATCGGGTCGGCAGATAATCCCCCAAAACACTTGCTTTGGTTTCGGGAAG
>DCTE01000013.1 GCA_002329405.1 Ruminococcaceae bacterium UBA1448
CTCTTTGCAATCGTACCGAGGTTGTTTTCCAGCTCCTCAGCAGTCATGCCGCAGCCATTATCCGAAACGGTCAGCGTACCGTTTTCCTTATCGACGGTCAAACGAATGTAAAAATCTTCGCGCGACATCCCGTCATTCTCAGTCAGCGAACGGTAATACATCTTGTCCACCGCGTCGCTTGCGTTGNNACGGAAAATTTCGTGATGGGTATAAATCGAATTGATCATCAAATCCAGCAGGCGTTTAGATTCCGCCTTAAACTCTTTCTTAGCCATCAAAAATGCTCCCTTTCCAATATATGATGGGCATACTGTCTGCCCTAGTTTAAGCTATTAGCACTCTATATTTTTGAGTGCTAATATAATATACCGCATTTTTCCCCAAAAATCAAGAGCTTATCAAAAAAATTTACACCTTGTCAAAAAATGGTCGCTCATCAGGCGCTATAATAGAAACAAATATCAATGCAAGGAGACCGATCTGTCATGAGTCTGCCCAATGATCCCTTTATCCTGCTGAGTGTCATCAACACCCGGCTGCGGGATTTTTATTCCAGTCTGGAAGAATGCTGCAAGGCGGAAAGTACTGACCCCGCCGTTATCCGCGAAAAACTGGCGAGCGTCGGCTACATCTATTCTTCTGACAAAAACCAATTCGTCCATCAATAACCAAAAAGGCTTTGCCTGCTTTTCACAGCAGACAAAGCCTTTTCTATCGCATGTTTTATGCCGCAAACATATTTATGCCTGTCCGGCACGTGCTTTTTCCAACAAACGGTTAATTCTCTCAACCGGATCAAGCAGCGGACTGATCGACTGGTCGTGGTTCAGGTAGTCGATGATATAAGCGATGTATTTCGACATATCGACCTGGCAGTACCATTCACGCTTGAGCAGTTCGGGGCTGCGATAAATCAGATTGGTCGTAAATACCTTGGAGATATTGCCCTTCTGATAAGCGGCATCAAATTTTTCCAGTCCCTCACAGAACAGGCCAAAGGTGGTGCAGATAAAGATTCGATTGGCTCCGCGGGCTTTGAGCTGAGATGCGATATCCAGCACCGACTCGCCCGAAGAGATCATATCATCAACAATAATCAAATCCTTGCCCTCGACGCTGTCACCCAGGAATTCATGTGCAACAATCGGGTTTTTGCCATTTACGATAACCGAGTAGTCACGTTTCTTATAGAACATACCCAGGTCAACACCCAAAACCGACGAGAAATACATGCAGCGGGACATACCGCCTTCGTCAGGAGAAATAATCATCAGGTGTTCCTTGTCCAGTTTCAGGTCAGGGATGTTGCGGACCATCGCCTTCAAAAACTGGTAGGTCGGTTTGATATCTTCAAATCCGCTCAGGGGAATCGCATTCTGAACACGTGCGTCATGTGCGTCAAAAGTGATGATGTTCTCGACGCCCATCGCAACCAGTTCCTTGAGCATCAGCGCACAGTCAAGCGACTCACGGCTGGCACGGCGATGCTGACGGCCTTCGTACAGCATCGGCATAATCACATTGATTCTTCTGGCCTTGCCATTTGCAGCGGCGATCATTCTCTTCAGATCGGCGAAATGGTCGTCCGGGCTCATCGGAACCGTCATTCCATACATTTTGTAGGTTACACCATAGTTGAAGCAATCAACAATGATAAACAGGTCATGTCCTCTGACCGTTTCCTTCAGGGAGCCTTTCGCTTCACCGTCGCCAAAACGCGGGCAGGAAGCATTGAGAAGATAACTGTCACGGCAGTATCCAATAAAATCGCCGTCCTTCATCAGTTCGCCATGTCTCTGACCCCGCCATTCCGACAGGTAGGCATCGACTTTGGCTGACATTTCCTCGCAGCCTTTCATTCCAATGATGCTCAGAGAACCGACCGGAATCGAAACCTCGTGAATAGAATCCATATGAGCAATTTCCTCCTAAAGTTTTTATTGGACATGTTTACGCTTATATTATATCTGAATTACAGTCTATTTGCAAACACGTCCGCGTAAAATAATTTGGAGGATTTTGGCGACTCTTTGGCTATTCTGTTGTTTTTGAACGCAAAACAGGGCGGAAGTCACCTCTTCCGCCCATTCCGTCAGACAAAAACAGTTTATTCAAGCTGGGTATACAGCTGTACCAGCAGGTTCCAGGTCTCCCGTCCAACTGCTCCATCCGGGTCCAGCCCGCCCATCTGCTGAATAACCCCGACCGCGTCGGCTGTCGTACGGTCGTATTCATAACTGAGCGATGGCTTTGGAACATTTGCAAACTGTTCACCAATCTGCATCAGCATTCCCTGTATCAGTACGACCAGCAAACCGCCTGCCCCCGGCTGGAGAACAAAACTGTTGTTCGGGAAAACCGGCAACGGCTGAATCTTTCCTTTTTCGATCAGTTCGGTCAGCCGAACCTGAATCAGTTCCCACAGTGCCCGATCCACTTCTCCCGTCTGTTCCAATCCTTCCATCTGCTGGAACATCCGCACCGCTTCAGTTGTCTCCGGCCCGAAGATGCCATCAGGAAAAACCACCCATGGAAATCCCCGGGAGGCCAGAATCTGCAATAACGCATCCTGTAATTCAAAGATAGCAACCCGTTGTTCCATTTTTCAGCCTCCCTCTCTCAATACGCTTCCCGGATATTGGCCTGGAACCCGCGTCAATCCTGTTCGCACATCCAGATACAGCGATGTCAGCGCATCCCAGGTTTGTTTCCCAACAACCCCATCCGGCGGAAGATTGAACAGGTCCTGGAAAAGCCGGACCGCATTCCGGGTGGAATCTCCAAAGTAACCAGTCACCGGAACACGTGGAATCTCCCAGACACTGCCCACTGTATTCAGATACTCCTGGAGCAGCCGGACCCGTTCTCCGCGGCTGCCTACCCGCAGTGTCTCTCCGTTCCAGGCAAGCGGTATATCCTGTTGCGCGAGAAGAAGCTCACTTCTGACGATATCCCGGTAGACACGGTACAGTTCATTCCAGGTTGCCCTCCCGACAATTCCGTCCGGGTTGAGCCCAAACCGATTTTGGAAGGCAATCACTGCGTTTTTGGTTCCTTCACCAAAAATCCCATCAACCGCAATATCCGGGATCGTGTCATAAAAGGCAGCGACCAGATCCAGACGATGCTGCAATACAGCAATTGGACTTCCACGCATTCCCTTTTGCAGGACAGATGGAAACTGGGCGTTCTGGTCGGAAAGGGAAATCCCTTCACTTTGCAGCTCAGCCAGCCGTTTGACTGCAACATAAATCCGTTCCAGCTGATACCAGGTCGCCTGCCCGACAATTCCGTCCTGCGTCAGGCCAAAGATCTTTTGGAATGCCTTGACCGCCTGAGTCGTAGAGGGGCCAAAGATTCCGTCTACCTTGATACGCGGAATCGCCGGGTAATTGCGCGCAACCCGGTTAAGGCGTGACTGCAAGATCCGCACGCTTCCGACATCCGCCCCTGGCCCGAGCGGATACCCGGGATAGGACGGATTGACAGAACCGACCGGCGCATTAAAGACAATCTCAATATCCTTGCCATAATAGTATTGCAGAATCTCGAAAGGCGTCATGCCCTGTTTTGCAAGAGTAACCGTCCCCCACTGGGAAAGCCCGTCACAGGTGACCGTCGTCCCATTGCAGAACTGGGTAAACAGCGGCTCAATATACCCCTGCCGCCGGACATAATCATTGAACAGTTCATCGACCAGATCGGAGATGTTGGAAAAAATCTCCCGGCCATGGATATATGCCTGGTCATACTGGGTGGAGTTGGTGATGTCAAAATCGTATCCCCGGCTGCGATACCACTCGGTATAGACCCGGTTGAGGGCAAAGGTCACCTGTGCATAAATATTGGCACGCAGTGCGTTTTCCGGCCAGGTCGGATATATTTCGCTGCTGGCAACATTTTTGATATAATCAATAAACGGTACAGTGACATTGGCCGCATAGGCACTCGGTTTCCCAAGATGTACAGTAATCCGTTCCGGTATGATCGGAATTCCCGTCAACCGACACCACCTTCTTCCTCACCTGGCTGCTGCGGTGAAAGCTGGCTCAGTGCGCTGCTCTGCTCATCAATGGTCGTATCTTCGTTGCCGTCACCTGTCACTGGTACCAGGTCAACCCGCTGCACAGACTGAATGCCGTCAAATACCGGCACGTTGGTATACCGCGCGTGAGCAAAACCTTCCGCAGTTACGGAAATATCGTACCGGGCAAATGGCGTCGGATTTTCGGGCGACTGGGACATCGACGCTGACGGCGCCGGTAATGCAAAGGATCGCGTCCGGCCGCTGATATCCGTCTGACCGATTCCTTGCAGTATCTGCTCTCCATTGACAATCCGGGAAATTACGACGGTCGCTCCTGCAATCGGCAAGGCTTCATCTGCTGTCACTACCCAGACGATGATAAAGCCTTCACCGGTATCCTCCGGCTCCCCTTTCCACTGGGCGGATGACATATCTTCCATGGCAGCAACTGCTTCCTGCTGTTTCTCAGCTGGTACCGGCTGCGGCGGAATTCCAGCCGTCAGAGTATCAGTTGTCTGCTGGATCGGCTGGTCCGCAGAAGCTGTCAGGTAATCAGTTGATTGATTTGTTTGGCTGTTTGCCGGACAATCTGTCATCTGCACATTTGTCTTTTCCCGCATCTGCTGCATCTGTTTCAGATAACGGGCTTTCATCTCTTCAAAGCTCTCAGTCATATCCATCCCCCTGCTGGCGTTTGATACACCATCATATGCTGTGGATTGAACGGACAGACGGGAAATGTAAAAAATGTGACCATTGATACAAAAAAAACAACAATTATTTGACTTTTCCAGTGGAATCAGATATAATAAAACTGATATTAAGGCTCTGTCTGAGCCAGGAAAGGGTAATGCAATTATGAAACTGAAAGTTGGTGTACAGCTCTTCTCGGTTATGGGCGAGCTGACAGAGGATTACCTCAAGACGATGGAAAACGTCGCCAAGGCCGGTTATAAATATGTTGAATATGTCGGCCCCCGTCCCAATGCAGAAGGCAAGGTCTGCACCCCTGAGGAAATCGGCAACAAACTGGTTGAACTTGGCCTGACCGCAATCGGCAGCCATGTTTATTTTGACCCCTACACCTCCACCCACGAAGATATGGTCAAAATCGTCGAGGATAACGTCAAGATGCATTCGGAAGCTGTTATCCTCGCAATGACCGTTATGACCACAATGAACGAGGTTAAGACCGTCGCTGCTGCCTGCAACGAAATGGGCGCACTCGCCAAAGAACATGGTATGGCGTTCCTCTATCACAACCATTGCCAGGAATTCTATATGATCGAAGGCAAGACCGCTTATGAATGGCTGGTTGAACTGACCGACCCGGAACTGGTCTCCTTTGAAGTCGATACCTTCTGGGCAACTCGCGGTGGTCAGAACCCTGTTGAACTGATCGAAAAACTCGGCTCCAGAGCAAAACTGATCCATCAGAAGGATATGGGCAAATCTGCTGATCCGATCAACCTGGTCGAAGGTGTCACCGGTATGACCAAAGAAAACTATCGCGATAAGATCTTCAGCCGTACCAATCCGACCGATATCTGTGTCGTCGGCACCGGTATCATGAACATCCCCGCGATCGTCGAAAAGGTCACTGAGATGGATTACGCTCCTTACATCATTGTTGAACTGGACTGCTGTGCACGCAGCACCGAAGAAAATTATACCACTCCTCTCTCCCCGCTCGCCAGCATCAAGGCCAGCCGGGAATATCTGGAAAAAGTAATCGGCTGAGCCTTTTCAGGCTGTCGTATCCGCTGAAAAGGCGCACTGCAGATTCTCTTTGCAGCGCGCCTTTTTCCATAATAAACAAAACAGCTGCCCGACAGATAAACCGCCAGGCAGCTGAATGTCGTCTCAGATGTGCAGGATAATGGTCGCAAAGCCAAAATAAACCAGCAGAGAAAGCGCGTCTACAATTGTTGTAATAAACGGACTTGCCATAACTGCCGGGTCAAATCCCAGCTTTTTGGCAAACAACGGCAGAATACATCCTACAATCTTGGAAGTGAAAACCGTAACAATCAGCGTCAAACAAATTGTCAGAGAAACCATCGCATTAAGTCTGTCGATTAACAACAGCTTAACAAAATTGCATACTGACAATGTTAATCCACACCAAAATGCAACCCTTGTCTCTTTCCAGATAACCCGGAAAATGTCGCGAAACTGTACATCTCCAAGCGACAGCCCACGAATAACCGTCGTGGAAGACTGTGAGCCACAGTTTCCGCCTGTATCCATCAACATCGGAATGTATGCGGTCAGCGCAATATATGCTGTAAGTTTATCTTCAAATCCAGAAATAATATTTCCAGTAAAAGTCGCGGAAATCATCAGCAGCAGAAGCCACGGAATACGCCGTTTCCATAAATCAAAGTCTGATGTTTTCAGATAAGGTTTGTCACTGGGCAGGATTGCCGCCATCTTTTCGATATCCTCAGTGTTTTCTTCCTGAATGACGTCCACCGCGTCGTCGATGGTAATGATACCGACCAGCCGTTTTTCCGAGTCGACAACCGGAAGGGTCAGGATATCGTATTTCTGGAATAACTGTGCGATCGTCTCCTGGTCATCCCCCGTCTGGACCGACAGCGGGTCTTCATCCATCAGGTCCCCGACCTTTGCCTCGTACGGATGCAGCAGCAGATCACGGACGGTGATCACACCTTCCAGCACGCGCTGTTCATCGGTGACATAACAGGTATAGATCGTCTCCATATCAGTCCCGACCCGGCGAATCAGGTCAAACGCATCTTTGACTGTCATGGACCGTTTGAGGTCGATCATCTCAGTCGTCATGATGCTGCCGGCAGTATCTTCCTCATACCGGCAGAGACGGTTAATCTCACTGCGGGTATCCGGGTGGCTCAACTTAAGAATACGTTTGACTACATTTGCGGGAAGTTCTTCCAGCATGTCGACCGTATCGTCCATATACATCTCATCCAGAATCCGGCTCAGTTCGGCATCTGAAAGCAGTGTAATCAGACGGTGTTGGTTGTCTGAGTCCAGATAGGAAAATACTTCAGCCGCCAGGCTTTTCGGCAACAGCCGGAAGGTACGGCAGCCTTGTACCGAGTCCATTTCGTCCAGCAGCTGTGCAATATCCGCTGGATGCTCGTCTTCCAGAAACATCCGTGCTTCGGAAAAGTGTTTCTGTTCGATCAGCTGCAAAATCTGCTCTTTTTTTTCCATAAAAAAACCTTCCTTCCGGGCGCACCGAAAAGAAGGAGCAAAACTTCAGCTGTTTGTCCTTTCCGTGCGCCGCATTATTCTGTTTGTACCATGACACGATCGACCAGGTAACGCGTCCACACTCTCACTCCCTTTAAAGGACAATTTTATTTCAGAATATCCAATTCCAGAAGATATTATACTCTGTTATCGGTCGATTTGCAATCGTTTTTTTGCAATATCGTACGATTTCACACATTTTCTATTGTTTTTACAATATTTCTCTGCCTGGCAGCAAAAATGTTACAAAATCTGATGATTTTATGCAAACTGCTTGTAACAGGCTGGTAAATCGGCTATCATAGAGGCAAGATAAATTTTCCAAACCCAACCATTTTTACGAAAGGAAGATTCGCTATGAGTTTACCGAAAAATTTCTACTGGGGCGGCTCCGCATCCTCTTTCCAGGCTGAGGGTGCTTGGGATGAAGGCGGCAAGGGCCTGTCGATCTACGATGTCCGTCCGACCGATCCCCGCTTTTCCGACTGGAAGGTCGGCATTGATTTTTACCATCGGTATAAAGAAGATATCGGCTGGCTGAAAAAGATGGGCTGCAACTTCTATCGTTTCTCCATCGCCTGGGCTCGTGTTATCCCCAACGGCGACGACGAACCCAACGAAGAAGGTTTGCAGTTTTATGACAATGTCATCAATGAGCTGATCGCCAACGGCATCACGCCGATGATCTGCATGTACCACTTTGATACCCCCAACCATCTGGAAAAGGAATACAACGGCTTTGCCAGCCGGTATGTTGTCGACTGCTTTGAACGGTACGCCCGCCTGATTATGACCCGTTACGGCGACCGCGTCAAACACTGGATGACCTTCAATGAGCAGAACCTCCATTCAATGGGACTGATTTATTCCAACGCGGAACGAGTCCCGGAAGGGGTTGACCCGACAAAATTCCTCTATCAGGTCAACCACAATGTCTTCCTTGCCCACTGCAAAGCGGTCAAAGTCCTGCGGGAAGTCGCACCTGATGCCCAGATTTGCGGTATGATCGCTGCGACTCCCTCCTATCCTGAGACCTGCTGCCCGGATGATGTCAATTTTGCACTGCGCTGCAACGATTATCTGAACTATTTCCATGCCAGTGTCTTTGCAAACGGCAAATATCCTGAATATATGGTCCGATATCTGACCAAGCACGGCTGGATGCCCGATTTTGAAGAAGGCGACGATGAGATTCTGTCCAATACCGTCGACTACCTCGCTTTCAGCTACTATCAGAGCCAGACGGTCAAAGCACAGGATTTCGACCAGCAGCTGCCTCCTGCTGCGGTTGCCGGTATGGGCGGGATTAAGAACCCCTACGTTCAGTACAATGAATGGGGCTGGGCAAAGGACGCTGTCGGCCTGCGTACCCTGATGCATGAAATGTATTATCGTTTCGGAAAACCGATCTTTATTCTTGAAAACGGCGTCGGCTGCCGGGAAGAACTGCCAGAGGACGGCAGCCTGGTTCAGGACGATGAACGCATTGAATACCATAAGAACCACATCATCCAGATGAAAAAAGCAATCGAAGAAGATGGCGTCAACTGCCTGGGTTATATCACCTGGGGGCCGATTGACATCCTTTCCAGCCATTGTGAGATGGCCAAACGCTACGGCTTTGTCTTTGTCAACCGTACGGAAAAAGACCTCCGTGACCTGCGCAGAGTACCGAAAAAGAGCTTCTACTGGGTACAGAAGGTATTCGGCTCCAACGGCGAAGAACTGGATGGTTAATATAATATAACAGCCTGCTTATCGCGGGTTATCAAATACACAGAACTGGAATGGATTTTTTTCCGGTTCTGTGTTTATTTTTAATTATTTAGCAGAAAGAAGGATTTTATTATGAAGGCAATTATTACTGACCTGGATAGAACATTGCTGCATACAGATAAAACGCTTTCTTCATATTCCGTCGATATCCTGCAAAAATGCCGTGACAGAGGAATTCCTGTCATGGCTGCTACTTCAAGACCGCTGAGAAGTATTCAGATTTATGACGATATTCTGCATTTTCAGGCTGTTACGACAATGAATGGCGCCAGAATTATTCTTCCCAACAAGATACTGGAAAATGGGATTCCTCATCCAAGCGCAAAACAGATTCTGTCTCAAATCATTACAATACCTGACGTTGTGATTAGCGTCGAAACAGCTGACGGTCTTTTTTCTAACACAAAAATTCCTGAATGGAATACGAAACTGTTTGCTGATTTTCCGGCTCTGCCGTCCACAGGTACGTTGCATAAAATCCTGGTAAGCAATATCCTGCCGGAACAAATTGAAAATTCCCTGACANNCTCCATCGCAGACAGCAGCCTGGTGCAGATTATGAGTAAGAAATCTACCAAATGGAATGGTATTCAGGTTATGCTTGAATTTTTGGGAATTTCTCCGGAAGATGCTGTCTATTTTGGCGATGATTATGATGATATCCAGCCAATTCAAATGTGTGGAAC
>DCTE01000116.1:0-8204 GCA_002329405.1 Ruminococcaceae bacterium UBA1448
CCCAACTATTGACAAAGAGCCATAAAAAACAGGACGTAAATCTACTTTACGTCCTGCAAATAGTGTTATATTATTTTTTCTCTACTGTTATACCTGGGGTACAATGTACAGCAAGCCGGAATATTACCAGACCAATTACAAACAGAATTGCAATCATACCAACACCAAGATTGATATTGCCAGTAACATCTGAAATAATACTGACAATACCTGTGCCAAAGAAAGAAGCACCTTTGCCGCAGATATCCATTAAGCCAAAGTATTCACCTGACTTCTCAGCTGGAACAATTTTGGCAAACCATGAACGCGACAACGCCTGAATTCCACCCTGGAACATACCGACAGCAACTGCAAGAATCCAGAAATGCAGCTGTCGGCTCATAAAGATTGCGAAGACCGCAATCCCAAAATAGGCAATAATGCAAACTGTGATCAGTTTGTACGACGCAACCTTTTGCGACAGTCTGCCAAAAATAATTGAACATGGAAATGCCACAAACTGTGTTACCAGCAAGGCCAGCAAAATGCCAGTCGATTCAAGTCCCAAAGCAGAACCGTATGCAGTCGCCATATCAATAATTGTATAAACACCATCAATATAAAAGAAAAACGCAATCAAGAACAACAAAATGTGTTTTTCATTTCTCATTCCGACAAGTGTTTTGCCGAGACGTTTAAAACTATCCCCTACTGCACCGGTCTTTCGTTCCACCCAGTATTTTTGTTTGTATATCTTCAGCAGCGGCAACGTATTAGCCACCCACCAAACTGCTACAATTGCAAATGCGATCATCATAGCTGCTGACATGGACAATCCGGTCTGACCAGTCGTTAAAACAACTGCAAGGCAGATCAGGAACGGAACGCAGCTTCCAATATATCCCCACGCATACCCCTGTGATGATACATTATCCATCCGATCGGGCGTTGTAATATCCGAAAGCATGGAATCGTAAAAGATCAGGCTGCTGGAATATCCAACTTTTGCAATGACAAAGATAATCAAAAACGCCATCCACTGCTGCGCAAATCCAAGTGCCAGACAGCCAATACATCCAATTGCAAGGGCTGCCACAAACACCGGCTTTTTAAAATTACGGTAATCAGCAAACGTTCCGCCAATTGGGCCAATCAATGCCACCAGCAAAGTTGAAATAGAAGTCGCATATCCCCAGTAGGACAGATAGTCAACCTCTGAAAGCCCGCCCAAATCTGCCAGATAATTAAAATAGATCGGAATAATCGTCGATACCAACAGGACAAACGCTGAATTGCCCACATCATACAAAACCCAGTACTTCTCCGCCTTGGTCAGCCGGAAAGAAAACAGCGATTTCATAGCCATTCACTCCTTTATCATCAAATCATAGTTATTTTTGCAATACAACCGATTCAAAATTCCGGTCATACGCAGCATCCGATAGATTTCCTGCACGAAAACCATCAATCAATTGGACTGCGAGCGGCAGTGCTTGCTGATACATCTGTTTTAGCTGGACACAGATTTCTTCACACACCGGATTAGGGCTGAGACCAATCATCATTCCTGAAAGGTCATTATACCGCCCGATCAGACGCATACCAGTTTCCAATGCCTTTCGCTTGAGTGGATGGGGTGCAAGCAGCAAATTGTGATAGCTATTCATTCGACGCAGACACTTAAGAATCTGATGGGCAGAAATACCGGTAAAAAAACGGCTGATCACGCTGGCGTTTGCGAGCGACGGATGGATATGTCTGGTCAACGGATGGGAAACCGGGTCCAAACCATCGCAGGTCATCAGCATACGGTCAAATTCACTCTCGATTGCAGCATGAGAAGCTATACCTTCCGATACTTTACGATTGATCAACCCATGACAGATGCTGTCCAACACAAAATGACACAGAAAGCCATATAGATAAGCAGTTCCGGCACGGTTGGTATAGCCAGCAGCATTCAGCGGCAGAGACATCTGTCCAAAAAGCTCACGTCCGCTCTGGTTATGCAGTTGCCCGCCGAGTCTGCCAAGTGGATTGGACAGCAGCGGCTGATAATAGAAAAACAGATCAGGGCCATGCAGTCCAATTGAAAAAAGTTCAGGATACGCCTGAATCACCTTTTGATTTTCCGGTGCCAGAAGCTGCGCTACTTCCCGGCCAAATCTATAGTGCGCATATGTTGATGGCATATAAACTCCTTCCAATTTCATTTATGAATATTCTATATATAACATATCATATCCAATTGCAATCAGTCAAGCAAAAGATGTATAATAATTCCCTTGTATTTCTATTTTTTACGTGGATTTTAATTTAAAACGAATAAATTATCCATCTGTCCCTACGGTGTTTTTAAATGAAATGTCATAATTTCCATGAAATTTGCTGTCATACCAGTTTTCCTATTGTAGGATAAGAATTGGTGTGCTATAATCAATCCGTCATTCAGATCAAAAAAGGAGTGCTGTTTTTGTGAATTATATATTAGAACTACTGGTTATCCTATCCATATCCTTTATTGGAGAAATCCTCCATTTTCTGATCCCCCTGCCGGTCCCAGCCAGCATATATGGTCTGGTGATTATGTTTGCCGCTTTGACCAGTGGCCTGCTCAAATTGGAAAAGGTTCAAAAAACCGCACGTTTTCTAATTGACATCATGGCGATTATGTTTATTCCTGCCGCTGTCGGACTGATGGAACAATGGAGCAGCTTACGCACCTTTTTGCTTCCCGCAGCAGTCATTACCGTTTTGGTTACCATTATCGTTTTGGCCGTAACCGGAAGAGTCACCCAATGGGTAATCCGTAAGGAGGAAGAACAAAAAAAATGAAAGAGCTGCTGTTTTCATCTGTTTTCTTTGGAGTATTTATCAGTTTGCTGGGATATGAAATTGGTGTACTTCTGAAAAAGAAATTTAAACTTGCAATCCTTAATCCTCTGTTGATCGCTATTATCCTTGTTATAGCTGCTCTCCGTCTGCTGAAAATTGATTATCAAACTTACTATGACGGTGCTCAATACCTGAGTTATCTTCTGACACCAGCTACCGTCTGTCTGGCCGTACCGCTGTATGAACAACTTACCGTGCTGAAACAGCACTGGAAAGCCATTTTGGCCGGTACCGCTTCTGGAGTCCTTGCCAGCCTTACCAGCATCCTGTTACTTGCACGGCTTTTCAGTCTCAGCCATGAACAATATGTCACCCTGCTGCCCAAGTCGATTACCACTGCCATTGGGATGGGGGTATCAGAAGAACTGGGTGGTATTGTAACCGTGACGGTAGCTGTCATCATCATTACCGGCATCCTCGGAAATGTTATTGCCGAAATTGTCTGCAAGCTGTTCAAAATCAAAGAGCCAATAGCCAAAGGGCTGGCATTGGGGACTGCGGCGCATGCAATCGGCACTGTCAAAGCCATGGAAATGGGAGAGATTGAAGGCGCAATGAGCAGTTTGGCTATTGCTGTATCAGGCCTGTTAACTGTTGCAGGTGCTTCTGTTTTTGCTCAATTTATGTAATCAACGTCAAAACCGGTATTATAAACCATTCTGGTTCATAATACCGGTTTTTGTGTTCCCGAAAAACATTTCCTGTCTGGTTTTATCGTTTCGCTGCTCGAATCAAAGGTGTATGATGGTCCCCAGGCAAAAATCCGATAACTTCCACCTGTTCAAAGCCACCTGCCCGGATGGCTTCCAGCTCATGCTGTA
This sequence comes from Ruminococcaceae bacterium UBA1448, assembly GCA_002329405.1. Lineage (GTDB taxonomy): Bacteria > Bacillota > Clostridia > Oscillospirales > Ruminococcaceae > Faecivivens. The sequence goes on from DCTE01000116.1 coordinate 3,696, forward strand.
ATGTAAGCGGTGTATCAAAATGAACGAAAACATCATCGGGAATTCTATCGCGTTTCCGCCTTCTTCGGCACTCAGCAAAGGTAATATCCTCAATTTCCTGTGAAACCGCGATATAATCGCATTCCAGATAAATACCTCCGGGTTTGAGACTTCGATAAATCCTGCCAAATAATTCTGCCTTTTTCTCTGCCGTAAAATGATGCAGAGTTTCAAATGAAACAACTACATCAAAGCATCCCACACCCAGATCATACTCAAAATAATCTGCCTGAACCAACTTCATCTTTTTATCGGGATACTTGCTTTTCAGCTTGTCCAGCATTTCCGCCGATAAATCAACACCTGTTACAGACAATTCTGGAAACCGGCTGAAAATACAGTCCAGTTCCAAACCGCTCCCACATCCCAGATCCAGCAACTGTTCTGCCTGTTCTGGAATAAACTCGGCCATCCATTTATAATGCGCCTGCCAGCAGGCCATATGCTCCTCATAGCCTTCAATACGTGCATCAAAAAATCCGGCCATTTCCTCCAGAGGTTCATCCCTGGTTTCTTCCAGCCAACTTTTTAATTCCAGATAATCCTGATCCATCTTTTATCTCCTCTACTAAAATCTTAGCGTTGATCAGACAGCAAAATACCTGCATCTTCCAGCTTCCGGCAAATCCGTAAATAGGACTGTTCATCCGGGCAGGATACGGTATGCGTATGGATACCGTCGCTGAGAGTCAGCAGCGGCGCTGCGTTTTTCTCTTCCAAAGCCCGGAAAAGCTCTTCCGCATCATAACGGGAAAAAATCCGCAGCGGTGCCGAAAGGATACCATATACCGGATGTTCGACTGCAATATCCAATACCGCGCCGCCATTATCCACAATGGTATACAATTCCTCCAACAACTGCTGTCCGGTATGGCGGCAGGTCAAAATCCGTACAAAACCAGGCGCCGCTCCCTGCAAACGATATCCTCTGGCCGTCGATACGATATCCACTCCACCGGCCCTCATCAGTGCCACATCGCCCACAATAATCTGTCTTGAAACACCAAATCTTGCCGCCAGTGCGCTGGCGCTCAGCGTTACATCCCGATTTTCAGACAGCAGTGAAAGAATCTGCTCCCGTCTTTGTGAAGCTGTCAAAGCCATATCTGCACGCTTCCCCCTGTCCACACATTTTAACCATAATATTTGATTTGTGATTTGTTCAACTTCCATTTATCACAATACATCCCTATTATAACGGAATTCACCGGGAAAAACAAGCCGGCTTATCACCGGATTGGCTATTCCAAACAGAAAATTTACAAAAAAAGGACCGGAACCAAAAGCTCCAGTCCTTTTTCCCGATTAACCAGTCATCCGGTCAGCGGGCAATATACGTATAAGGATCACAGGTACGATTGTTGATATGTACCTCAAAATGCAGATGGTTACCGGTCGCATAACCAGTCATCCCGACCTTACCGATCAGGTCTCCCTGCGCTACTTCATCACCGACCGATACATTCAGGGAACTGCAATGGCCATACAGCGTCCGCACGCCATTTCCGTGGTCAATAACTACGCAGTTGCCATAGGTATAATACCATCCGGCGACAACAACTGTACCGGAAGCCGCTGCATAAATATCAGTACCGGCATCAATTGCAAGGTCAATACCCTGATGTCCGTCTTCCCCGTAATAGCAGGTCTCCGTACCACCATTATCGGGAAGCGGCCAAATCAAACTTTCTTTCAGCGTTCCGCTGCCCGTCTCGCCATAATAGCTTGCGCTATAGCTGATGCTGCTCTGGGTCCCTTCGGTCATTTTCTGGGTTACCGGTTCAACCAGTACCTTTTCAGACAGTACGACACGTTCGGTCTCACGGCCATTAACCGTCACAATATTGGCGGTAACTGTTTTGCTGCCGTTTACGCCCTGCGTAATAATTTCCGCTTTTCCGCTGGAAGATACGCCTTCGACAATCTCCGTGCTGAATGGAATGGAAACCGTTTCGGTAACCTGTCTGGTACAGGCCACCTGGACCAGCGGCTCCTCAACTTTAACATCCAGAATATTACCGGCCGTCAGCTTGTCCGCTGCAAGCTGTCCATTCAATTCGGTAAAACGATCAGCAGTCATGCCATAATAACTGGCGATGGTCTGCTGAGTGTCACCGTTACGGACAACATAGCTGTAAGACTCAATTACCTTGGATTCAAAAACCGACTTGATACCGGAATAGGTCAGCAGGTCGCTGGCGGGATAGGTTCCATCCACCAGCTGGATATCCCGGGTAAAATCAACCGATTCCCCTTTTTCACCGGTCAGGTACAGTGCCTTGAAACTGTCCAGAATATTGCGCAGACTGGCAGCCGATGAAACAGCTCCATAAAACTGGCCGTCGATGTACAGGCCGCAGCCTTTGACAGTCGCCTGACTGGAAGCGGAAACAGTCTCCACCTCTGCGGGCAGAAAACCTGCGGATGCAACAACCGCCGTCGGCTGCCCATCCATGACAACAGCCGTCGTCTGCACTTCACTTTCTCCCACAGAAGCCGTCACGCTGAAATCCTGCGAAAACAGCTCGCTGGGCAATCTGGTCATCCAGCCGCCGCAGAAGTCCCTGACACAGCCGGACAGTGCTATAATACCAACCGCAGGCAGTACAACTGCCAGAAAGCGGCTAAATTTTTGCATATAATCTTTCTGTTTTTCCTGATGCAATGGAAGATACTCCTTTCGTTTACAGGTTCCAATCGGTCAGCCGGTTTTCAAATGCTGATTTCCCGACAGCTGTGACAGCCTGTCCGTTTCCCGCCGGACAGCTGTATATTTCCGGTTGTATGCAAAAATAATTACAAGCCGGTTACGGCCAAACCTGCATTTATTATATCACATTTTTCCAAGATTGCAACCGAAATGCGTCGATTCCATCCCACCTGGATTAAATATTGTACAAATACACAAGGTTTTTCCACGTTGTATCACGTGAATATGCGCTGTTGGCAAAAAAATCTGCCAGTTTTTTGGTATTTAAGTCAAACAATTAACAATTCTGTCTGTCCTTAAATCCCTTTTATTTTCCTCATCATCTGAAAACGCCGTCGAAAAAACCTGCATTTTCTTGCAGAAGTATATCCACTTTTAATCGGGAAGCAAGCTGGCCAGCAGCGTATTGGATACCAGCATCCCCGCTTCCGTCAAACAAATACGCTCACCGTTAATCTGCAAAAGCCCGGCTTTTTCAAAAACAGCGGCTTTTTTGCGGAAAAATTTCCGGGCCTGTTCATCAAACCGGGGGTCCATCCTCTCCACCTGCAGAAGATCAATTCCCTCCGCCAGCCGCAGCCCCAGCATCAGCCGTTCCGACGCATCCTGTACCGCTCCGCTCTCTTCTTCCATCCGGCAGTGCCCGGCTGTCCCGATATACTGCTGCAAATCCGGCGGATTATAAAACCGTCGCCGTTCGAAACAGGAATGAGCGGCAGGCCCAAACCCTAAATATGGTTGATCCCGCCAGTATTTCAGATTGTGCCGGCTTTCAAATCCAGGAAGGGAAAAGTTGGAGATCTCATAATGAAGATATCCCGCCTGTCGCAGAGTCCGGGCAGTGGTCAAATAAAAATCAGCAGTTTCATCCTCCGATGCACACAGCTGCCATACATTTTTCCGGTAAAACGGAGTTCCTTCCTCAATCTTAAGCAGGTAACAGGAAAGATGCTGCGGCGCAAGGGTGAGAATTTCTTCCAGTGTCTGATGAAGGCTATCTGCTGTCTGATAAGGAATCCCCAGCATCAGATCCACACTGATGTTGGAAAAGCCCGCTGCCCTTGCATCCGAAACAGCCTCTGCTGCCCGGGCGAAGGTATGTTTCCTGCCCAGTGCCTTCAATTCCCGGTCGACTGCCGACTGAACACCAAAGGACAGCCGGTTGATTCCCAAGCCGGCGGCAGCTCTAAGATATGCCGGATCGACCGTTTCCGGGTTTGCTTCCATCGTAACTTCTGCACCCGGCAGAAGCTCAAAAGCTGTCCTCACGGCCCCCAGAATCCTTTCCAGTTCAGCGGGGGCCAGCACAGAGGGAGTCCCTCCGCCAAAAAAGATGGTATCAGCCCTCAGGCCACGGGAAGCCCAGCCGGCGATCTCACTTTCCAGCGCATCCAGATACGCCGCCTTCTGATCCTGACGGACGCGGGAGTAAAAATCACAATAACCGCATTTAGATGCACAAAACGGAACATGGATATAAATACCGATTCCTTCCCGGGAAATAATCTGCTGCTGTCTTTCCATATTACTGCCCCATCTGTTCAATCAGCGGGATGACAGCCGACAGATCAGAGGCCAGACCGGTCAGAATCGGTCGAATTTCCTCATCCGGCTGGGTCAGATCAGGCACCATCACAACTCCGCATCCTGCACGCCAGGCAGACAAAACACCGTTGGGCGAGTCTTCCAGTGCCAGGCAGTCCTGCGGATGCTCGCCCAGCTGGTGACAGGCGTAGAGGTAAACATCCGGCATTGGTTTT
>DCTE01000116.1:8228-22374 GCA_002329405.1 Ruminococcaceae bacterium UBA1448
ACCCTGTCCAGGTAGGGCAAAACCCCGATTTCGGTCAGATAGCGGGTCGCCCGCTCTTCATCTGTTGCCGTCGCGACTGCGGTACGAATTCCCTTTTCTTTCAGCCATTTCAGCAGTTCCAGTGCGCCTTTTTTACGCTCAAGTCCATATTTGGCAAGTGCATGGGCAACCAGCTCTTTTCGGCGTTCCCGGACGCGAAAATAGTCAAAATCTTCGCCCAGCTCAGATTTCAGATAGGGGGCCGCATATTTTCCAGCCAGACTTCTGATATGCAGCGCATGCCGCCGCTGCATATCAAATCCCATCTCCTGCGCTGCCTGGCACCAGCATTGCACCAGGTGTTTTTCAGTGTCGATCAGCAGCCCATCCATATCGAAGATAACGGCCCGAAGAGGATGAGGAAAAGCGTTTGATGTCTTCATGTCGTCTGTCCTTTCAGTTGCTGCCGGAGGTCTCCGGCTGAATTCCACACAATTTTTCGGATACCGTACGGTTGAAGAAATGGATGAACGGGCCCAATCCCAGTGCACAGAACAGCGTCCCCAAACCTACAATCCCGCCCAGCAGCCAGCAGATTGCCGAGCAGGCAGCATCGGTAAAAATTCTGCACCAGAAATAGGGTACAGGCAGCCGGTCCCGCATGATAATGGACAGACTGTCATACGGTGAGATCCCTAAATCGGCCGTCTGGTACAGCGAAGCAGACAAACTCAGTACCAGTACCCCGCCGCCCATCAGCAGCAGCCTGGGTAAAAATTCATCCGGCACAATCCAGAAAGACGTGATCAATCGGGTATAAAAAGATGCCAGTATCCCGACGCAGAACCAATTGACGAAGGTGCCGATTCCAATATACTTCCTTCCCAGAAGGATTTCGACCAGAAAAAACAGGCTGTTCATGATGATCAGCATAATCGAAAAGTCGATTCCCAGCTTTTCTCCCAGCGCCATGACCATCGCGCTGCTCGGATCATTTCCCATCAGCGATATTTTAAACAGGCTGATTCCCAGTCCCATCACCACTATACCGAAACACATAACCAGTATCCGGCGAAGGTTCATCTTTCCAAACATAAGAAATCCCCTTTTGTATCCGGCAATCTCAATCTGCCGGTTTTTGGTTTTTCATTTCCATCGGCAGGTTTTTATTTCCCGCCTTTTCTGCTGCCAGTGCCGCTGCAACCGCGCCCAGTACCAGCAGACATCCCACCGCTTTTTTAACGGTCATCGCTTCATTTAGAAGCAGCCAGCCCGCGGCAACGCTGGTGATCGGTTCCAGCAAACAGAAGATCGCTGCTGTAGATGCGCCCAACTCACGGATGCCCAGCTGCAAAAGCGCAAATGCAAAAAAGGAGGTGCAGATGGAAATAATAAAGGTATACAGCAATGCTTTGGGTGGGAGTGCAAAATGAATCTGCCGCACCGGCAGATTGAGCACCATGACTGCTACCGCATTGCTGAGTGCCATATAGCAGGATACCTTGGTTGCGTCCATATCCCGCAGTGCGGTATGCTCCATCCCGGTCATATACCCGGAATAGGTGATCGACGAAGCAATCGCCAGGACAAGGCCGGGCAACATTCCACTCAGACCGCCATTCCCGGTAAAGCTGGCAAAACATCCGACACCGCCTGCCGCCAGCACCAACGCACAGCATTTCCCTGCCCCCATCCGCTGCCGAAACAGCACCAGACAGAACAATGCCGTAAACAACGGGTACAGGAAGTGCAGTGTCGTCGCCGTCCCGATTCCAATATAATCATACGACGCGTACAACATAAATGTCGTACTCGCCCGCAGACCGGCACCAATCGCACAGATCAGCAAAAACTGATGTAAAGTAATGCGGAACGGAATTTTCCGAACCGCCATGATGATCAACAGCACCGGAACCGCCATCAGATTGCGGTAAAAAGTGAGGGTCAGCGCATTGCTGCCCATTTCATAAGTTTTGCTTGCAAGCACCGGAGTTATTCCAAAAAGTGCCGCAGAAATAGAGGTCATCATGACCCCTTTGACAAAATGTGATCCTTTTGCTGTCATCCGAACAAATTCCCCTCTTTTTCCTTCAACTCCCGACAACGGGTACCGTCTTTTCAGAACAGTACCCGTTGTGATTTGGCAGTCTTATTTTTTTACCGGAGTTTTTCCGGGCTTTTTCCCGGATTTACCGAATACCGCGCAGTTGCGGTCGGTAAACTGCGAACGTCTGGAAGGGCGGGTGTGATGAGGTCTGAGCTCAGCCTTTTTGGATTCTGATACCAAACCGGTACGATTTTTCGACTCTGTTTCCCTCTTATCCGGTGTCCGTTCAAGCAAAACAATATTTTCAACATGGTGGGTCCAGGGGAACATATCGACCGGCTGAATCCTGCGGACCTGATAGGCGGGGTGTTTCCCTGCTGCCAGCAGTTTGAGGTCACGGGCCTGTGTCTCTGGATTGCAGGAGATATAGACAATCTTTTCCGGCATACACCGCAGCACTGCGTCTAAAAACTCCCTGCTGGCACCCGCACGGGGCGGGTCAATAAACAGCACGTCAATTTTCTGCTTTTCCTGCTGGCTGGCCAGATTCATCATGTATTCCCCGGCATCCGCACAGACAAACGCGGCGTTTTGAATTCCATTTTCCCGTTTGTTTTTCTGTGCATCAGCGGCCGCGTCCGGGTTCAGTTCGACACCGATCACCCGGCGTGCAGCAGAAGAGGCCGCGAGGCCGATTGTGCCAATTCCGCAATAGGCATCCAAAACGATCTCTTGTCCGGTCAGTCCGGCAAAATCAATCGCTGTCCGGTAGAGTTTTTCGGTCTGCACCGGATTGACCTGATAGAAAGATTTTGCAGAAATTCGGAAGGTCAGTCCGCACAGTACGTCTTCGATATACCCCTTGCCATACAGGACTTCTTCCCGGTCTCCCAGCAACAGGTTGGTTTCACTGTTGTTGACAGTAAAAATCACGGTTGTAATCTCAGGGTGCGCACGCAGCAGGGCTGCAACAAAATTCTTTTTGGATGGGAAAACCGGTGTCCCGGCAACCAATACCACCATAATCTGCCCGGTTGCAAAGCCTCTGCGGATCAGCAGATGGCGCAGAAAGCCGCCTTCTGTCTCTGTCCACGCAGTCATCTTGAAGGCTGCCAGCAGTTTACGAACGGTAATGGCGATTTCCGATGCAACACTGTCCTCGATCATACATCTGTCCACAACTGTGATCCGATGTTCTTTGGACTGCCAGACACCGGAAACAATTTTATGCTGACGGGTCATCCCAAACGCAACCTGCACTTTATTGCGGTAATGGGTCGGCTGGTCCATCCCGATGATCGGCTGCACCCGGCCATACTGGCCCAGCAGCCGCACCACCTGTGCCTGCTTCCAGCGCAGTCCATCCTGATAGGAAAGATTCTGCATCTGACAGCCAGAACATTTTTTGGCAACCGGGCAGCGTACCTCAACCGGACGGGAAACCGGATGCGGACGGGCTTTTTTTATAGGGGAAGGTTTTTTATCCACTATCTGCTGAATAAGCTCATTCTCATCTTCGACAATTTCATAATCCTCTTCGCTTTCGTCTTCATCATCATCTTCGTCATCCGCCCAGATCGCCTGCTGATGCTGTTTGCGGGTCATATGCGGCTTGGGAACAAAGCGGGCATAAAATTTTTCGCTGTCATTGGTTTTATCTTTCATAATCGGTGTCCCTTTCTGATAATCAGACTGATTTTCCTCTTCTGTTTTTTGACTGGTATCATTATAGCATATTTTGTACGGACTCTCATCTGTTTTTCTGAAAAACTCGCAAGACCGGAAGTTCTGTAAAAAAACATCAAAAACTTATCAGTTTGAAGGCCTATTTTTTCATCGAAATCGGGCGATTTCTGTCAATTCCCCCTTGCAAAATTCCCTGAAAAGTTGGAAAATAAAAGATATATATTTTATACAACCATCGAATGCAGGATAAAGGTGGGATACTGTTCCGTTTTATCCAATCTGTATTGCAATCAAAAATTTATACCGAAAGGAATAAAAAGTATGAAACTGCTGGAAGAAAGAATCGCCCGGGATGGCGTTGTAAAAGAAGGAAATGTATTGAAGGTTGACAGCTTTCTGAATCATCAGATGGATACCGACCTCTTTAATGCACTCGGAAAAGAATGGGCAAGACTGTTTGCCGACTGTCCGATCAACAAGATCCTGACCATCGAAGCCTCCGGCATCGGAATTGCCTGTATCGCAGCACAGCATTTCGGAGTTCCGGTTGTCTTTGCTAAAAAGTCACAGAGCATCAATCTGGACGGCGATGTCTATTCGGCAAAAATCGAATCCTTTACCCACAAAAAGATCTATAATGTCATCGTCTCACAGAAATTCATCGGGCCTGACGACCATATCCTGATCATCGACGATTTCCTTGCCAACGGCTGCGCAGTACTTGGCCTGATTGAGATTCTCAAGGAAGCTGGCGCGACGCTTGAAGGGGTTGGCATTGCCGTTGAAAAGGGATTTCAGAAGGGCGGCCAGGAGCTGAGAGATATGGGTATCCGTGTCGAATCTCTGGCCATTGTCGACGGAATGGATGCTTCTACCGGCAAGATTACCTTCCGTCCCCAGCCCAGCCACACCTGATTTTGCATTTTTAACAGTGAGGTACTATAATGGATCTGGATCAGAAAACCGGATTTCCAATTGCATTTCTTGAACGGATGCAGGCTATGCTTGGAGAGGATTACCCCGCTTTCCTTGCACATTTTGCACTGGGAACGCGGTACCACGGACTGCGGATCAACCCCTTGAAACTTTCTTCATCCGAATTTCTCTCCCGGCATCGGTCCCTTTTCTCCGATCAATCGCTTGCACCAGTTCCCTGGGTGCCGGAAGGGTTCTATTACGATGAACAGGACCGCCCCGGAAAAAGTCCACTGCATGAAGCTGGGATATACTATATCCAGGAACCAAGCGCAATGTCGGCTGCACAAGCGGTCATCCTGCCGGACAAGGCACATCCTCTGGTACTCGATCTGTGCGCAGCACCCGGCGGCAAATCGACCCAGCTGGCAGGAAAAATGATGGGCGAAGGCCTGCTGGTCGCAAATGAAATTGTCTCTTCCAGAGCAAAAATCCTTTCCCAGAATATTGAACGGCTGGGCATTGCCAATGCGCTTGTACTCAATGAAACACCCGACCGGCTGGCGGAACGTTTTCCTGACACCTTTGACTGCATCCTCGTTGACGCCCCCTGTTCCGGGGAAGGAATGTACCGAAAAAATGACATTGCCCTGACCGAGTGGAGCAGCGACAATGTCAAAATGTGTGCAGCACGGCAGGCTCAGATTCTTGATGCTGCCGCGCAAATGCTGGCACCGGGCGGCAGGCTGGTCTATTCGACCTGCACTTTTGCGCCGGATGAAGATGAAGCGGCAATCTGCCGCTTTATCGAGACACACCCCGAATTCCAGCTGGTTGATACAGGGCTGGATGATTATTTTACCCCCGGAAACCCCCGGTTCCTGCCGGATGAGGTAAAAACCGTACCGGGACTGGAAAAAACAATGCGGGTCTGGCCGCACATTGTCCATGGAGAAGGGCACTTTGTTGCCGCACTGGAAAAATCGGCCGACTGCCCCGGCTGTCCGCCTGATTATCCGTTCTTTCCGCTCGGCAGCGGCAGAATGGAAGCTGTACAGAAAAAGCTCTACCGGGAATTCTGTGAACAGACACTCACCCCATCTGCTGCCGACTGGCTGGAAGCAGGTTACTTTACCCTGTTTGGAGAAGAGCTTTACCGGCTACCGGCTTGTACCCTGCCTTATGACCGGCTGAAGGTTGTCAGAAGCGGGCTGCATCTGGGCAGCTTCCGAAAAAACCGCTTTGAACCGGCACACGCGCTGGCAGTCGCTCTGCGGGCAGAAGACTTTTTACAGGCCGTTCCGGTTACGATGGAACAAGCGGAAGGTTATCTGCGGGGAGAGACGCTGGATATCCCGGCGGACAAAGGCTGGCTCGGTATCGTATTGCAGGAGTCCGGAGGCCGCTATCCGCTTGGATGGGGCAAATCAGACGGAAAACGGGTCAAAAATCATTACCCAAAAGGCCTGCGCAGACTGTAATATCTGAAAAAACCACAGCACACTGAAAAAGTGTACTGTGGTTTTTTGTACCCCAAATTTATTCATCCAGCTTGAGAACTGCCATAAATGCTTCCTGCGGCACCTCTACGCTGCCCAGCTGGCGCATCCGTTTTTTACCCTCTTTCTGCTTTTCCAGCAGCTTTTTCTTTCGGGTAATATCGCCGCCATAACATTTAGCAAGTACGTCCTTGCGCAAAGCCTTGACCGTTTCACGGGCAATCACCTTTCCGCCGATCGCTGCCTGGATCGGGATTTCAAACAGCTGCCGCGGAATGTTTTCCTTCAGGTTTTCGGCAATCTTACGGGCACGCGGATATGCTGAATCGGCAAATACGATAAAGGACAATGCGTCGACGATCTCGCCGTTGAGCAGGAAATCCAGTTTGACCAGCTTCGATTCCTTATACTCCTTGAACTCATAATCAAAGGACGCATACCCTTTGGTCCGTGACTTGAGGGCGTCAAAAAAGTCATAGATAATCTCACCCAACGGCAGCTCATAGTGCAGCTCGGCACGAGTTTCCTCCAGATAGCTCATCCCGTGATAAATGCCCCGCCGCTGCTGGCAAAGGGTCATAATGTTGCCGACAAACTCGACCGGTGTCAGAATATCGGCGGTGACGTAAGGCTCCTCCGCCTTAGCGATCATCGACTGATCGGGGTAGTTGGTCGGATTGTCGATATAGATGACACTGCCGTCTGTTTTGGTCAGCCGGTAGATAACCGACGGAGCAGTCGTAACCAGATCCAGATTAAATTCCCGCTCCAGCCGTTCCTGAATCACCTCCAGATGCAGCAGCCCCAAAAATCCGCACCGGAAACCAAAGCCCAGCGCAACCGAAGTCTCGGGTTCAAAGGAGAGGGACGCATCATTAAGCTGCAATTTTTCCAGTGCTTCCCGCAGATCGGGATATCTTGCACCATCTGCCGGATAGATACCACAATAAACCATTGGGTTGACCTTGCGATAACCGGCCAGCGGCTCAGCTGCGGGATTGTCTGCCAGCGTCACCGTATCACCGACACGGGTATCAGCAATGGACTTAATTGACGCGGTAATATACCCAACGTCTCCCGCTTCCAGTGTATCACAGGGAACCAGTTTCTTTGCCCCCATATGGCCGATTTCGACAACGTCGAATTCCGCACCGGTCGCCATCAGCCGGATGCGGCTGTTTTGGGTCAGCGTTCCCTCTTTGATACGAACATAGATGATAACGCCGCGGTAAGAGTCATAATAAGAGTCAAATACAAGTGCCTGCAACGGAGCTGACGGGTCGCCCGACGGAGCCGGAATGTCGCTGACAATCTTCTCCATCACCGCTTCAATCCCGATACCAGCCTTAGCGGAGATGCGGGGAGCGTCCATTGCGGGAAGGCCGATCACATCCTCGATTTCATGACAAACACGTTCCGGGTCGGCAGCAGGCAGGTCAATCTTATTGACGACCGGCACGACCTCCAGATCATGGTCAACCGCCAGATAAGTATTGGCCAGCGTCTGGGCTTCAATGCCCTGAGAGGCATCAACGACCAGTACCGCACCTTCACATGCAGCCAGGGAACGGGATACCTCATAGTTGAAGTCGACATGGCCGGGGGTGTCAATCAGATTAAATTTATAGACCTCCCCATTTTGAGCGGTATAGTTGAGCGTTACTGCGCGGGCTTTGATGGTAATTCCCCGTTCGCGTTCGATATCCATATCATCCAGCAGCTGATCTTCCATCTCCCGCATTGCAACAGAACTGGTTTTTTCCAGAATCCGGTCGGCAAGGGTGGATTTGCCGTGGTCGATATGAGCAATAATACAGAAATTGCGGATATGATCCATAGGGATTGACATATATTTTCTTTCCTTTCAAAGGCGTCTGTAAATCAGGGCCTGCGGCTGAAAAACCCGCAGTATAAATTATTATACCACATTTCAGACGGTTTGAACAGATAAAACTGCCGGTTTCAGTCGATCCATACCCCGTTTTTATCCACCCGATAGCCATCCGGTGTCACAGTATCAACGGCCATCTTTCCATCCTCTGTCAGATAGTACCAGCTTCCCTTCCATTCAACCCACTGATTCTTCACCATATATCCGCCGCCATTGAAGAAGTACCAGTCCTCGCCAGTCTGCCGCCAACTGCTGGACACCATACCGCCCCAGTCAGAAAAGCAGTAGGTCTCACCTTCCAGCGTCAGCCATTGACTGGCCGCCATCTCACCTGTACCCTGATACAGATAATACCAGGCATTACCCAGCTGAATCCATCCGGTCTGCATGCTCCCATCCAATCCAAGATAGTACCACAGATCCTGCAATTGCAGCCAGCCATATGACAGATACCCGTCTTCGGTAAAATAATACCGTTCACCGTCGATCTCCTGCCAACCGGTCGCTTTTTCACCTTCCTGATAGAATACTATTTTCCCATTCTCTCTTTCCCAGCCGTTTTCCAGTTCCTGATCAACATACAGTTCTTCTGCGAAAATCCTGTCTGGACGTTTATTTACAATATCCTCAACAGGAATTGAATCTTCCGGTATTATGATTGGAGTGGTATATTCCGGTGTATCAGCATCCGATTCGGTATCTTCAGCTGATTGATCAGGCTGTGTTTCCGGCTGCGAATTGGGGACCAGCTTCTCAATTCCCTCCTCGATGCTCTTTGCCAACTGTTGAAGCTGCTCCTGATCGGTTATATTCAAATTCCAGTCGATTCCGGCGATCAGCTGAGTGACAGCTTCAACCGACCCTGTCGTGTAGCCTGACAGGTCATCCGGCAACTGGTCAATTAGCTTTTGGATTTCAGTATAATCAGCTGGCCGGAATGTCAGTCCATTGACAGCCGCCTCAAGTTGTTTCAGACAGCTGTCAATTTGTTGCTGTACCGCTCCATCATCTGCCAGAAGAGTATTTGCCTGTTCCATCCTCTGGCGAACGATTTGTACTGACTGGTCGGTGTAATCTAAAAAACTGTCGGGTAACGTCTGCAAAAAGGTCTCCAGACGGGAAGTATCCGCATTCCCGGGAATACGCAGTCCCGCAACTGCCTGTTGTACCGATTCAATGCAAGAAGCAAGCTGTTCATCTGTCAAAACAGAGAGCTGTTCCCGAACATTCTGCAACACCTGTTTCAGCCTGTCAGCAGAATATTCGCTGTATCCGCCCAGATCGGTTGGAATCTGTCGGAGAAGAACATCCAGTTTGGAATATTCCGCTGACCGTACAGTCAATTTATCAATAGCCTCCTGTATTTTTTCAGCAGTACTGTCAATCAACGCTTGTGAAAAGATATCCAAGCCAGACTTCAGGCTTTCCAGCTGCTGTTTTACTGCATCTGTCGTCTCAGCAGTATAGATATCGGGCAGCATTTCAAACCAGTTTTTCAGCTGATCAATACTGCTGTAATCGGCTGGTAGAGGCTGCAAAGCATCCACCGCTGCCGCCAGCTGAGTTGCAAGCAGTGAGACAGCCGTCTGATCGGTATACGCCAAATTATAGTTGATCTCCTGCCGAAGCTGCTGTACTGCTTTAGCTGTTTCATCTGTATACAGGTTCAGCTGCTGTGGCAGTCTTTCCAGAACCGCTTTGATCTCCTGGTAGTTTGCACGGGTCTGTATCGTCAGACAGATTGACAGCATTTCGGTTCCGTCCGCCCCATAAAATTCGATTGTGACATAGGAAGTCCCCCATCCAGTCACTTCACTGGAAAACTGCTGATAGCTGCCATATTCATTGGAAACCGGACGCAGACACTCCGGCTCCTCGCCGGATTCAATCCGTGCCCCAAACGACGCAGCAGCGACCGACCCGGAACCGATATCAATATTAAACTGCACTGTCTCTCCATAATCCAACAGGAGCGTCTCCCCGTCCTGATATTCTATACCGTCAATACAGACAGACGGCGGGATGTCAGGCGGCTGGATGCTGAAATCAACGGCATAATCCCGTTTGCTGCCAGATGGCGTCGTAACTGTCAGTGTCTGTGTTTGGGGCTGCTGTGATAACTCTATTTTCTCCGGTGAAAGCGTGACCGTTGCCTCGGAATCCAATGCTGTTCCGGTAAGTGAAACAACCGTTCCAACAGGAGTATCCGATGGAAATACAACCTGATAGTTCTGTATCTCCGGCTGGTAGTCCGCAACTGCTACAGCCTCCTTTCCATCCAAATTGTAACTCAATTTGGCAAGCCCACCGCTTTGAGCGTCCGCCTGGGAAGGTTCTACCTGAAAGAGAAAACAATACGCGTCTTTTTTTGATGTCCCTACTATGTATAACTGAAGTAAAACCTTTACTTCCATTGCTGGCAGATCAGCTGCCGGGGTATAGATCAGATAGTTGTCCACCAGATCCAATTCCCCCAAGCAGGTATCAGCCGATTCCGGCATATCAAAAACAACAGCCATTCTAACTCCTTCAGGTTTACTGTCGCGAAACAGAGCACTACTGCCGGACAAACCGGTCAGTGGTCTTTCTTTATATATGTAAGTCTGGCCGGCAGGAATAGGCGTATCAGTCAGATCAATTGTATACGTTCCTGGCATACCATCCCAATTTGCAACCGCTAAAACGATTTTAGCCGGATACAAAATAACCAATATCATTACAGACAGCACCATCAGAGCTAATATACGTCTGATCATGTAAAAATAATTGAATGTACATCTTTTATTCATGAATTATATACCTCTTTTCCTGTTTTTCTACAATATTCGACAGATTATTGTGCTTTGTTTTTAATATATCACGCAGCTGACTATCTGTCAACCAGTATTATAATTTGTCAATTCATTTTTCCAAATATTATATACAAAGACTTTTTCGTCCGTTGACTTTATCTAATTGTCAGATTATAATAATTTTGAATATATCCCTATAGAAAGGAACTCATCTATGATTCAGCCAATCAACAAAGACCCGCTCTCTCTCGCCCGCAAATCCGCCGACGCTACCATTGCAGACCTCCAGACAGGTCAAGATCTTCTGGATACCTTGCGGGCACATCAGCAGGAATGCGTCGGGATGGCTGCCAATATGATCGGTGTTCATAAGCGGATCATTGTTGTCAACGATGACGGCCGTCTGGTGTTGATGTTTAACCCGGAGATACTTCGTGCAACCGGCCGGTACCATACCGAAGAAGGTTGTCTTTCACTGGAAGGCATCCGGGAAACTGACCGGTTCCGTTCCATCAAGGTTCGTTTTTGGGATACAAATTTTTCTGTCCGCATGAAAACATTTACCGGCTGGACTGCACAGATTATTCAGCATGAGATTGACCACTGCAACGGAGTATTGATATGATGGACTTAAAACAGCAGCTTTTTGATCTCGGAGACAAAGACTATAAATGGTTTCAGTGCAAACTGATCCCTAATATTGACCCGGATACAGTCATCGGTATTCGTATGCCGGTACTGCGAAAATTTGCCGCAGATTTTGCCCGAACTCCTGAAGCAGACAGTTTTTTGCAGCAGCTCCCCCATCAGTACTATGATGAAAACAATCTTCATGGACTGCTGATCAATCGAATGAAACAACCAATGGTTTTTGAGGCACTGGATCATTTTCTGCCCTTTGTCGATAACTGGGCAACCTGTGACCTGCTGGCACCAACTGCCTTTAAACACCCATCTGAAGAGCTGAATCGTGCAATTGAACGATGGATTTCTTCCGACCACCCTTATACCATCCGTTTTGGCATTGGTGTATTGATGCGGTTTTATCTGGACAAGCAGTTTGGCTGTGGACAGCTCCAACAAGTAGCAACCATTCAGAATGGCCACTATTATGTGCGGATGATGGTGGCCTGGTATTTTGCGACTGCACTTGCCAAACAGTACCATGCAACGATTCCTTATCTGGAAAACGAATGTCTGGATATCTGGACTCATAACAAAACCATCCAGAAGGCTATAGAAAGCCTGCGGATTGACGCAGAAACAAAAAATTATCTTCGTTCTTTAAAAAGGCAAGAAAAGATATCTCCTGTACCATAAAGTGAGGTGAACTGATTGAAGCAACGTTCTGTTAAACTGTTTTTATCAAGCCTTCTGATTATGCTTACCTGTATCGTTACCGGATGCGGCGATTCTGTCCATCAATCCCAATATCAACAGATCTCTGCCAGCGAGGCAAAAGATATGATGGATTCTCAGACTGGCTGTCTGATTCTGGACGTCCGTGAAGAGGATGAATACAATAGCGGCCATATTCCAGGGGCAGTCCTCTTCCCGGTTGGTACGATTGACCAGTCGACAGCACAGCAGCTGATCCCGGATCAAGACACGGTGCTTCTGGTATATTGCCGGAGCGGAAACCGAAGCAAAACCGCTGCTTCTGCATTGGCTGATCTGGGATATACCCAGGTTTATGAATTCGGTGGGATTATAGACTGGCCATATGATATTGAATCCTAAGTCAACAAAGGGGGTTATACCATGATTATTTATTTTTCTGCAACCGGAAACAGCCGCTATGCAGCTCAATTGCTGGCTGATCAGCTGCATGAACCAGTCACCGATGCAGGAGCCTGGATCAAAAATAACCAAAAAGGTGAATTTTATTCCGAAACACCCTGGATTTTTGTCTCGCCGACCTACAGCTGGCAGATGCCGCATATCTTTGCCGACTTTATCCGTCAGACACGCTTTCTGGACAATCAAGACGCCTACTTTGTTCTGACCTGCGGCGGAGAAACAGGCTGCGCTGACCAGCAGCTTACAGCACTCTGTAAAGAGAAAGGGATGATTTTTCACGGCGTCTGGCCGGCCATTATGCCAGACAACTATATCATCATGTTTCCCGGACCCGATCCAAATAAAAGCCGCCAGATTCTGACAAAGGCTGAAGGTTCACTGACAGAAGCTGCCAATATCATTCGTGACCGGCGAGATTTTCCCGCTTTGTCTCACAACTGGCTGGATCGCATCAAAAGCGGAATCATCAATCAAGGCTTTTACCGTTTCCAGATCAGAACCGCTCCTTTTCATGCTACCAACAGCTGTATCAGCTGCGGAAAATGTGTACGGGTTTGCCCGCTCAACAATATTCATATGAAAAACGGACGGCCGATATGGGGAAACAACTGCACCCACTGCACGGCCTGTCTGAACGGCTGCCCCTCTGTCGCAATTGAATACGGAAAGAAAACCCGGGGTAAAAATCGATACCAATGTCCAGAATATCAAAAGCCAGGGAAAAATAAAGCCGGCAAAGGATAAAAAATATCATGCAGATCATAATTTCACCAGCTAAAAAAATGCGGACTGATACCGACAGTTTTGATTGTCAGGGTCTTCCAGTCTTTGTTGAACAGGCACGGCAGCTGGCCGCACAGCTTCAGCAAATGACGCCCCAACAGCTGCAAGCACTGTGGAAATGCAATGATAAAATTCTGCAACAAAACATGGAACGGCTGCAACGGATGGATCTGTACCACCAACTGACACCGGCCATTCTCGCCTATGACGGCATCCAATACCAATATATGGCACCTGGAGTTTTTACCGATCGGGCATTGGAATACATCCAGAAGCATCTGCGCATCCTGTCAGGGCTGTACGGAATTCTGCGTCCGTTTGACGGAGTAACGCCCTATCGGCTGGAAATGCAGGCAAAGTTGGATGCAGACGGTAAAAAAGATTTGTACGAATACTGGAACAAAAAACTTGCCGATCAGCTGTTGTCGGAAAGTGACTGTATCTTAAACCTTGCTTCCAAAGAATACAGCCGTTGTATCTCCCGTCATCTGCCCAAAGAGGCGATTATGATCACCTGCGTTTTTGCCGAAGAAGTAAACGGAAAGCTGGTCGAAAAAGGAACTCTGTGCAAGATGGCACGCGGAGAGATGGTTCGCTACCTTGCGGAAAATCAAATCCAGACCCCGGAAGGGGTACGCAGTTTTGACCGTCTGGGCTATCGGTATCTGCCCGAAAAATCCACACAGCAAACTTATCTTTTTATCAAGGAGGAAACATAACAATGCTTGAAGCCAATACCAAAGCACCCCTTTTT
>DCTE01000049.1:0-816 GCA_002329405.1 Ruminococcaceae bacterium UBA1448
AAATCTTTGAGATGTATGTCAATACCATCTATTTTGGCAGTGGGTATTATGGGATTCGCGAGGCGGCGATGGGATACTATGGTGTCGAGCCGTCTGAACTGACCGATTATCAGGCAGTCATGCTGGCTGGGTTACCCAACGCGCCATCGGCTTATTCGCTGGATGTCAGCCCGGAACTGGCGACTCAGCGGATGGCACAGGTGATTGACCGGATGGTAAGATATGACCGGCTGACCCGTGAAGAAGGAGACGCGCTGCTGGCACAGGGTGGATAAACAGAAATAAACGGCCCGGGAAATGGTTTCGATCATTGGATTGAAAACTGTTTCCCGGGTTTTTGTATGGCTGCAATTGAAAAAATGCTCAAAATTGTGCGGAAGTCAAAAAAGATTTCAGATATAATGATACAGTTTCCCTTTACGCCTATTTACAAATATTGGAAGATGTGCTAGTATTAAGTTTATGATTTTTATGATAAAAGGAGGAAAATATGTTAAAAAAATTAAAAATTGCCGGCAAAATAATTGCGATCCTGTTTTTCGTCGTACTGCTGCTGGCTGCCGGATGCTTTGGTGCCTGGAAGTATCTGGGAAAAGGATGGTTCGACGACCGCGCGTTGCTGCGGGATAACCCGATTGCGGAAATCTACACCGAGAGCTACCAGGCAGATGTCCAGAAAGAAATCGACCAGCTCAAATCAGAGCAGGACTACACCCCCATGGACCCGCTGCTGCTGGTCAACCCCTACGGTACCAATACAACCGGGCTGTACATCTGGTTTGAAACCAGGGACCCGTTCACCGTTTCCTATACCAT
>DCTE01000049.1:853-2734 GCA_002329405.1 Ruminococcaceae bacterium UBA1448
CGACCACCGAGCATGAATATCAGATCATCGGCATGGTGCCCTCCGCTTTGAACACCATCACGCTGGAGCTGACGGACAGTGCAGGCGGCGTGAGCAGCTTCACGTTTGAACAGCAGGCCCCGGCACTGCTGCGCGGCGAGTCCTTCACCACCCTGGAGGTGACTGAGGGAACCAGCACCCAGGAGCTTGGGGATACCTTGTATACGATGTTGGGGCCGCAGGAGAAGGCGACCTTTACCTACCAGCCCTACACCTGCGCATATGACGCGGCGGGTGTTGCCCGGATGGAGATCCCGCTGGTCAACTACCGGACCGAGCGGCAGACCTTTGCCAACGACCTGATGTATTACAACATCTCCTACAACACGATTGTCGGAGTCAATTCGCTTGGAAAGATGGTCGAACGGTTTGACCTGAACCACTACAGCATGCACCACGACTACACCCTCGGCGGTGATAACGACCTGCTGGTGCTGGCGACCCGCGACGACGATATTACGACTGAAGACCGGATCGTGCGGATTGACCTTGAGAGCGGAAAGGTCAGCCAGCTGATCGACCTGAGCGAGCTGTTCAGCGGATATGTCGCCCAGCTGGACAACCCGCTGGCGGAGAACAAACTGGAGCGGTTTTTGCAGTGGACCCAGCTGCAATCCTATTCGGCGATGAACTGGATTCATATTAATTCGATTGAACTGCTGGGAACAGACAGCCTGCTGCTCAGCTCCCGCGAGACCTCTACCATCATCAAGATTGACAACATCTATGACGAGCCGACGGTTGATTACCTGATTGGTTCCTCGAACTTCTGGGAGGGGAGCGGGTATGAAGAGCTGCTGCTGACCCAGGTCGGGGAGTTTTCCCTCCAGGCTGGCCAGCACGCCCTCAGCGTCCAGACCGACGACAGCCTGCCGGACGGGCAGTACTATGTCACCCTGTTCAACAACAACAATGCGATCTGCTGGGGGAGGGCGTATGATTTCTCAGCTGACCCCTGCTATTGGGACACCGGGTACGACTGGTTTGAGGACGCGATCGGCAACGCCGGGACGCCGGAACTGAACTCTTACTACTATAAATATCTGGTGGATGAAGATGCCGGGACCTTTTCGCTTGTCGAGTCGGTTCCCGTATCCTATTCCGGCTACATCAGCTCGGTTGAGGATATCGGCAGCACCAAGGTAATTTGCAGCGGCATTGCGACGGAAACGGTGATTCTCGATGAGAATAATGAGCTGATCCAGTCGATGACCTCAGATTATGCCTACTGGTGGTACCGTGTTTTCGGGTATGATTACAGCGGATTCTGGTTTGCATAAACTGTGCAGACAATCATAAACGGATGGCCGGTCGGAAGTTTTGGTACTTCCGACCGGCTTTTTTGCGGGTATATGGATTGTGAATGGTGGCTATTCGGTAATGCCTATTGACAAGATAGGAAATTACCGGTATAATGTGGACAATCTTGCAAAGGGCGCGCCTCATCAGTGCCCGTTCTGATTGGAAAGGAGACTGGAGTATGTCCGGTTATAGATTTGAAACAAAACAGCTGCATGCCGGCCAGGAGCAGGCAGACCCCGCCACCGGTGCGCGAGCGGTTCCGATTTATGCGACTGCCGCCTATGTATTTGATGATTGTGCAGATGCCGCGGCGCGGTTTGAGCTGAGCAAGGGCGGCAATATCTACAGCCGTCTGACCAATCCGACCCAGGAAGTGCTCGAGAAAAGGGTAGCTTCGCTGGAAGGCGGCACAGCTGCCGTTGCGCTGGCGTCAGGCGCGGCGGCGATCACCTGCACCATTCAGGCCATCGCGCAAAACGGCGGGCACATCGTCGCCCAGAAGACCATCTATGGCGGCAGCTACAACCTGCTGGCCCATAC
>DCTE01000129.1:0-8317 GCA_002329405.1 Ruminococcaceae bacterium UBA1448
AAACGGCACTGCTTCATGAATCATCTTGGTGAGAATGTAGTTGGTGGTACCGTTGAGGATACCTGCAACCTCGGTGATCTCATTGGCCGCCAGGCATTGATGCATCGGACGGATGATCGGAATGCCGCCGCCAACACTCGCCTCAAAGAAATAGTTAACATTGTGCGCTTTGGCGACCTGCAAAAGCTCGGCACCTTTGGTAGCCACCAGTTCTTTATTGGAGGTAACAACGCTTTTGCCGTGCTCCAGCAGTGACTTTGTAAATTCAAATGCCGGTGAAAGTCCGCCCATAACCTCGGCGACAATCGTAATCTCGGAATCGTTTAAAATATCATCAAAGTTTTTTGTGAACTTATCCGCATA
Organism: Ruminococcaceae bacterium UBA1448; assembly: GCA_002329405.1. Lineage (GTDB taxonomy): Bacteria > Bacillota > Clostridia > Oscillospirales > Ruminococcaceae > Faecivivens. The sequence continues at coordinate 364 of DCTE01000129.1, forward strand.
AGGAAGTTCAGGAAATTCACGGATATCCAGTATCCTTTTGACCTCTATCTCCTGCCCGGCACGGGAGGCGATGCTTTTTGCGTTTTGTGTGAACAGTTCGACTACGCCGGAACCGACGGTGCCGTGTCCCAAGACTGCAACCTTTACCATCTCTGACAACCTTTCTCCGAATGGCTTATTCCATTATATTCTCTTGACCGATACAACGCCATAAATTGCGGACAGGGCCTGAAGGACTTCGTCCAGATCAATCCGATCCTTGTTGATTTCGACGCTGATGGTGACAACCGCTACGGTATCAACCGGGATATTCTGATTAACGGTCAGGATATTGGCCCCCGCTTCATACAACTGCTGCAATACATGCGACAACACACCAGGCTCGTCCGACAGCCGCATATATAATGTACACAGCTGACCGGAAGCGGTATCTTCATATACCTGCACGTTGTCCTTGTATTTATAGTATGCGCTGCGGGAAATCCCCACCATTCGGCAGGCCTCCGAAGAATTCTTTGCCTGTGCCTTGGACAGCAGCCGTTTTGCTTCAATGACCTTCAGGAATACACTCGGGAGGACATCTGCGCTGACGACCAGAAACCGTGGCTTATCTTCCATGATCTTGACCATTCCTTTCCGTTTTGCCGGATTTACACAGCATCCGGGCAGCGAACGGATCCGCCGCCCGGATGGGCGAGAAATGTATCTGAATAAAATTCAAACCATTTTCCCTGACGCCGCGTATACACAAGTTCTCGTATCGAGAACATATGTAAATGCACTGGAAACAATATATCATGGATGGATATTTTCGGCAACCGTCAAAATGTACAAAATTGAAAATTCAACGCCTTTTTCGTCTTTTTGTCAAAAAAAGTCAAAAATTCAAAGATGATTTCATTGATTCAATTGAAGAGTGGAGCTGTTCTGCTGCTTTTTGTTGTATAACCTTCCATTCCTTCCCGAAATTTTATCCGTTTCCTGTCGGGAGACCTTTCTCAGTCGGAATATTGCGAGAAGATTGGGCAGACACATATAAAAATTCAACAAGTCAGAAACGATCAATACCGTCTGCATTGGTATCGTTCCACCCAAAACAGCCGCGCCGAGAAACAGCGTCCGGTATACTGCCAGCCCTGTTTTTCCGCCCTTCAGATAGCGCAGCGCACTTTCTCCGCACCAGCTCCAGGTCAACAGGCTTGAAAAGGCAAACAATACCGTCGCAATTGCCAGGAATCCTTCTGCACCGCTGCCAAAAACACCTGAAAAAGCAGCAATCGTCAATTTGGCTCCGTCCAGTCCGCTGTCCAGCCCCACCGTCAGCAGAATTACTGCGGCCGTCATCGTACACATTACCAGTGTGTCCAGCACTACTTCGGCAACACCCCACAATCCTTCCTCGGCAGGTGAAGCAGCTTGCGAAGAGGCATGGATGATCGGTGCTGACCCCAGTCCTGCCTCATTCGTAAAAACGCCGCGTGTAATACCGCTTTGAAACGCACGGCTGGTTATCACGCCGATGATTCCGCCCGCAGCAGAACGGGGCGTAAATGCGTCCCCTATGATCATAGTCAGCATACCGGGGATTAGATNNCCCTGCAAGATAAATTCCGCCCATCAGGGGAACCAGCTTTGCAGCCGCTGTGGCAATCCGCTGTTTCCCGCCCATCATCACAATACCGGCAAAAACAGCGATCAATCCGCCGGTGATCAGCCTCGGTATTCCAAATGCTGCATCCATCGACTCGGCAGCGGCGTTGACCTGTGCAAGGTTGCCAATCCCGAACGACGCGCCAATACATCCGAACGCAAATACCCACGACAGTTTTTCACTGCCAAAAGCGCGGCGGATATAATACATCGGCCCGCCTTCTCCGTCGCTGCAAAATCGGACGGACAGCAAAATCTCGGCATATTTCAAAGACATTCCCAGTATCGCGCTGCACCACATCCAAAAAACAGCCCCCGGCCCACCACTCATCAGGGCAGCGGCAACACCGGCAATATTCCCTGTCCCCAGCGTTCCGGCAAGCGCGGCAGCAGACGCAGAAAAAGAGGAAATCCCCTTTTCTTTTCTACCCTGTCCAGCTCCGGCAAAAAATCGCCGAAGCGAATATAACAGCTTTTTCTGTGGAAAAAAACGCAGATAGACGGTCATATATCCGCCAAATCCGGCAATGGATATCCCAAACAAGGTCAGCAGCAGCTTTTCAGCAGAAAGCAGGATGTTCAAACAGGCAAACCTCCTTTACAGGTTTATCAGCAGCAACTATTTGAACATCCTTGCTATTCATCAGGTATTATGATCCGAGACGTGGAACTGTTTCAGATTGCCGATCTTCTGACGGCGCTCTTCCAGAACTTTTTCCACCTCTTCGATAGGCAGTCCCCGCTCCGCCATCAGCACCAGCACATGATAAACCAGATCGCTGATCTCGTTTTTCAGTTCGTCATTATCCTGGTTTTTGGCGGCAATAATCATCTCGGAACATTCCTCGCCGCATTTTTTTAGAATCTTATCCAGACCCTTTTCAAACAGGTAGCAGGTATAGGAGCCTTCCTGCGGGTTATGCTGGCGGTCTTTGACAACCTCATACAGGCCGCTGAGGGTATCTTTCATCATTGTTTGTCTTCCTTTCCATTCTCATCCCAGATTTTACGGAAAAAGCAGCTGTAGCTGCCGGTATGGCAGGCATTGCCCGTCTGATGCACCCGCACAAGCAGGGTATCGTTGTCGCAGTCGGCTGTGATCGAGACGACCTTTTGCAGATGTCCGCTGGTCGCCCCTTTGTTCCAGAGTTCCCCTCTTGAGCGGCTCCAGAACCAGGTGTACCCGGTTTCCATCGTCAGCCGCAGGCTTTCCCGGTTCATATACGCCAGCATCAGCACCGTGTCGTTTGAATCTTCCACGACAATCGCCGGGATGAGGTCTGACTTTACAAAATACGGTTCGAGATCCAACTTTATGACCATCCTTTCTTTTTCCCCGACTTACAGCCGGACCGGAATATGATGAGCATGCAGATGCTCCTTGACCTGTTCGACTGTCAGTTCACGATAATGGAACAGCGAGGCAGCAAGTGCGGCATCCGCGCCGGTCTTTTCAAATACTTCTGAAAAATGTTCCAGTGTCCCGCATCCGCCTGATGCGATAACCGGGATGTTGACGACCTCGCAGACTGCGTTCAGAAGCGGCAGGTCAAACCCTGATTTGGTCCCGTCCGTATCCATCGAGGTCAGCAGAATCTCACCGGCTCCCAATTCGCAGGCACGTTTTGCCCACCAAACCGCGTCAATCCCGGTATCCTTCCGGCCACCGGCAACGTAGGCATGCCAGCTGCCGTCTTCCATCTTCCGTGCATCAATTGCGACAACCACACACTGACTGCCGAATTTATCAGCCGCCTGCGCGATCAGATCAGGGTTTTTAAGTGCAGCCGAGTTGACGCTGACCTTGTCGGCACCCGCACGAAGCATCGTTGCGAAGTCTTCAATCGTCGAAATACCGCCGCCGACTGTTAACGGAACAAATACCTTTTCCGCCGTCCTGCGGACAACATCCGCCATCGTCTTGCGGTGCTCATGGGTAGCAGTGATATCCAGAAAAACGATCTCATCGGCTCCCTGACGGTTGTACTCTTCGGCACATTCCACCGGGTCGCCGACCTCGCGGATACCGACAAAGTTAATGCCTTTGACAACCTTTCCATCCCGGACATCCAGACAGGGGATGATTCTCTTATCCAGCATTCCCGCTCACTCCTTTGCCACTTCCAATGCTTCTTTCAGAGATAACGTTCCCTGATAAAGCGATTTGCCGCAGATGGCACCATACAGTCCCAGTTTTTTCAGGGCATGGATATCTTCAATCGAGGAAATGCCGCCGCTGGCAATGATATTGCAGTCAGCCGCTCCGTTGATCTGGGCGAGCTGATCAAGGTTTGGACCGGTCAGGGTGCCGTCCTTGGAAATATCGGTAAAGATAATCGTCTTTACGCCGACGTCGGCCATTGCGTGCGCCAGTTCAAGATAGTTGACTTCACTTTTCCCCAGCCAGCCGTCTACCGCGACCATACCATCCCGGGCGTCGATTCCGACTGCGATCCGTTCACCGTATTCCCGGACAGCAATCCGAACCACTTCCGGTTTTTTCACAGCGACCGACCCCAGAATGACCCGGGCGATACCATGGGTCAGATACTCCTCAACCGTTTCCAGGTCACGGATTCCGCCGCCAACCTCAACTTTTAACCGGGTTCTGGCGGCGATTTCCAGAAAGACCGGACGGTTTTTCGGAGCGGCGTCCTTTGCACCGTCCAGATCGACCATGTGCAGCCACTCGGCACTGCCCTGTTCAAATGACCGTGCAGTTTGCAGCGGATTTTCCGCAACTTTATGGACAGTATCGAAATCACCTTTGATCAGACGGACACAGTTTCCGTCTTTGATATCTATTGCGGGAAGAATGATCATCTTGTCAGCCCTCCAAAGTTTTTCAGGATTGTCAGACCGGTTTCGCCGCTCTTTTCCGGGTGGAACTGGGCACCAAATACTGTACCCTTTTCGGCAAGGGCCGGGATTTTGACGCCATAGTCGCAGTAAGCTGTGACGTTTGCCGACTCGGTACAGGCCATGTAGGAATGCACAAAATAGACGCTGCTCCCTTCCGGCACGCCGGCAAGCAATGGACTGTGACCGTTCAGTTCCAGATGGTTCCAGCCCATATGCGGGATTTTGTACGGGCAGACAATCTTCTCCACTCGTCCAGGTATCAGGCCAAGACCGGAAGTTGTCGTAAACTCATCGCTTTCATCAAACAGCATCTGCATTCCAAGACAGATACCCAAAAACGGCTTTTTGACCGCTTCCTCCCGGATAACATCTACCAATCCTGCATCTTTCAGCATTCTCATTGCGTCTGGAAACGCACCGACTCCCGGCAGAATCAGCCCGTCAGCCTTCCGAATTTCGGATGCGTCACGGGTGATCTGGTTTTCCAACCCGAGATAGCCGAGCGCATTCTGGACGCTGAAAAGGTTTCCCGCGCCGTAGTCTATAATTGCGATCATGGTCTCCCTCTCCCTTCTAAATTGGCGGTTGTCTGGCTGCAATGTTACAGCACACCTTTGGTACTCAGTACCCCGCCGTCTTTCGGACGGACAGCCGCTTTCAAACTGTGCGCCAGTGCTTTGAAAACCGCTTCGGCCTTGTGATGGTCGTTTTTGCCGTACAGCACACGTGCATGCAGCGTAATCCCTGCGTTATAGGCAAAAGCACGGAAAAACTCTTCCGCCATCTGGGTGTCAAATCCGCCGATCATATCCGCAGTAAATGCGCAGTCCCATACCAGGAAAGGCCGGTTGCTGATATCCAGCGATACAAACCCGAGTGCTTCATCCATCGGGATATAGAAACTGCCGTACCGTTCAATCGGACCTGAATGGGACAGTGCTTCTTTGAACGCCGTCCCCAGTACGATACCGGTATCTTCAATCGTATGGTGGCAGTCAACTTCAAGGTCACCATCCACCTGAATCGTAAAATCAAACCCACCGTGGACACAAAGAGCAGTCAGCATATGGTCAAAAAATCCAATACCCGTGTGGATATCTGCCTGTCCGGTTCCGTCAAGATTGACATAAACCGAAATATCTGTTTCTCTGGTTGTGCGAGTGATTGTTGCTTCGCGCACCGTTTACCCCTCCTTTGCTGCCAGTTGTGCCAGAATTTCTTCGAGAGAATCCAACACTGTCTGGTTTTCCTCGGGCGAACCGGTGCTAATCCGCAGATACCCTGGGAACTTGCGAATGGCGATCTGACGGTCTTTCAACGCATCCTGAATCTCTGACGCATAAGGCGTGCGAATGAGGACAAAGTTGGTGACACTTGGATAGACCCGCTCAAAGACAACGGGAAACTTTTCCGACAGCACGGTCAAACCCTGTTCCAGCTGTTGACGGGAAGAAACCAGCTTTTGAGCACAATCGGTCAGATAGTCCGGCTCAGACAAGACCGCTTCCGCNNGTCAGCGTCTTTCCTGCGATTGCAAAACCAACCCGCAGTCCCGCAAGTCCAAGCGCCTTGGAACAGGTTTTCAAAATCACCAGATTGTCATATTTGTCAATCTCCGAAAGCAGGCTCTGGTCCCAGAAATCCATATAGGCTTCATCCAGCACGATCAGTGCATCCGTCCCCTCGACCAGCTTCCGCACCTCTTCACGGGTGATGCCGCGTCCAGTCGGGTTGCAGGGGTTGGAAAAGATCATCATTTTAATGCCATGTTCCCGGATCATCGCAAGGCTGCGGTCGACATCCAGCCGGAAATCCTCTTCCTTTGGCTGGACAAAAACCGGATGCTCACTGAGCGCACCATAAAACGCATACATCGAAAAGTCATCCGATACCGTCAATACTGGGTCGTCCTTTTGCAGCATACAGCTGTTCAGAATGGAAATCAGCTCATCCGATCCGTCTCCGACCGTCAGATTGTCGGCTGAAATACCGTAAACGGCCGCATATTGCCTGCACAATCCGGCGGCCAGCGGATCAGGATACCGGTTGAAATCCAGCTGGGAAACCAGTTTTCCAATTTTTTCACGGATAGCCTTAGAAAGCGAAAGATAACTTTCGTTTGCGTCCAGCCGGATTTTATATTCCCCCTGAATCGGTTCATAGGGTTCCAGATTGCGGACCTTGTCGGATAAAATATAGCCCATGCCCTCTCCCTCCTGTTTCATCGTCAAATACTGCGTCAGCTGTCCGATTTTGGAAAGCGTACTTCGATCGAGTTGGCATGCGCAGTAAGCCCTTCTTTTTTCGCCAGCAGGATGATATCTTCGTGTGCTTCTTCCAGAGCCTCGCGGGTATAATAGATATAGCTGGACTTTTTGACGAATGCGTCAACCGACAGCGGCGAGAAAAACCGTGCCGTTCCGCTGGTCGGAAGGACGTGGTTGGGACCTGCGTAATAGTCACCCAGCGGCTCGGGGGCGTAATGACCAAGGAAGACAGAACCGGCGTTATCCAGCCGCCCCAGATACAGGAAGGGGTTGTCCACCGCAACTTCCAGGTGCTCCGGAGCGACCTGATTGGCCAGCCGGACAGCAGTATCCATATTGTCACAGATGATGATACCGCCAAAGTTGGTCAGAGATTCTTCGATAATCTCTTTACGGGAAAGATACTCCATCTGCCGTTCCAGTTCTGCCGCAGTCTCCCTTGCAAGCCGTTCGCTGGTCGTAATCAGGATGGCCGATGCAAGGCGGTCATGCTCCGCCTGGCTCATCAGGTCAGCCGCGACATATTTCGGGTTTGCCGAATCGTCGGCCAGCACCAGAATCTCGCTCGGCCCGGCAATCATATCAATATCAACGGTACCGTACAGCAGTTTCTTTGCCGTTGCGACAAAAATATTGCCCGGGCCGACAATCTTGTCCACCTGCGGAACGGTCTCGGTTCCGTAAGCGAGAGCCGCGACTGCCTGTGCGCCGCCCATCAGGAAAACTCTGTCTACACCACAGATGGAAGCAGCAACCAGAATATCCGGGTTTGCTTTGCCGTTTTTGAGAGGCGGCGTGACCATGATGATCTCCTCAACGCCTGCAATCTTTGCAGGAATTGCGTTCATCAGCACCGATGACGGATAGGCGGCTGTTCCACCGGGTACATACAGACCGACACGGTGCAGCCCGCGGATCCGTTGACCCAGAATGACGCCGTTGGGCTTGGCGTCGATAAAGGACTGNNACGGACTGATGTTTTTGGCGGTTGTGGAACTCGACGATGTTGGCCTGTGCATTCAGCAGAGCCTCTACAAAATCCGGGTCGGCTTCCGACAGTGCATCATTGATCTCATCCCGGCTGACTTCAAAACTTTCAGGAAGTTTTCCGTCAAATTTCAACGTATAATCCCGGACAGCCGCGTCTCCTTCGTTGCGTACCCGCTCAAGTATCT
>DCTE01000129.1:8374-11020 GCA_002329405.1 Ruminococcaceae bacterium UBA1448
ATCTGTAAAACCCCTTTCGGTTTATTTCAGCCGCATCTCGCGGGCTGCTTGCTGGATGGCATTAATCAGCGGTTCCAGCTCTTTTTTTCTCATCTTGAGGCTGGCAGGATTGACAATCAGCCGTGCTGAAACCGCCGCGACATCCTCCTGTACCTCCAGTCCATTTTCCCGCAATGTCGTACCGGTCTCGACAATATCGACAATCCCGTCGGACAGTTCGAGAAGCGGTGCCAGCTCAACCGAGCCTTCTATCTTAATAACACGGACGTCCATTGACTTGTCAGCAAAATAGTTGCGGGCAACATTCGGGTATTTGGTCGCGACCGTCTTTTCAGAATAGCCGTTGTAAAAGTCGGTTCCCTTTTTGACAGCAAGTGCAAACTTACAGCGTCCAAATCCCAGGTCGGCGACCTCAAAAAAGCTGCCGCCATGCTCCATAATCGTGTCCTTCCCGACAACGCCAATGTCACAGACACCGTGTTCTACATATGTAATGACATCCGCGGCCTTTGCCAGCACGACTTCGATTTCTGCACCGGGAATCTCCAGAATCAGTTTTCTTCCCTTGCTGCGCAGCATCGAAACATCATATCCCAGANNCACGGCCTTTGGTCAGCGCAATCCGTACCTTTCTCATACCCGCACCTCCACAATGTCTTCCCCGACAAAATAGAGGGTCGGGATACCTTTTGCAGCTGCATACTGTTTTGCATCATCCGAAGTCTCACAGATACAGAACTCCGCTTGGAAGCCCATTGATACGAGCTTTTGAATCTCTTTCATTGCCTTGACTTCAAACCCCGGATACGGAAATACCAGTACATCCGGCAGCAGTTGAAAGCTCATTTCCCGCCGGACAACCCGTGCGACTGCGTCTACATCAATCCCGAATCCGATTGCAGGCAAATCCATTCCATAATCAGAAAGCAGCGTGTCATAGCGTCCACCGGTCAGAACCGTATCCCCAATTCCTTCGGTATATCCCTGAAAGACGATACCGGTATAATATTCATTTCGTCCGACAATACCAAGGTCGAGCGAGATATGACGGTCGGCACCCAGTTCTTTTAAGTCCGCCAGCAGCGAACGGAGATAATCTACAACACGATTAATTTCTTCGTCGTCTACCAGCGTCTTCAGCTCATCCAGTACCTCTTCGCCGCCAAACAGAGCGGGCAGACGTTTGAGGGCAGCTGCTGTCTGCATATCCTTCATCCGGTCCATCTGATCATTCAGCGCCGGATAATTCTTGGACATAATCAGCTCCCGCAGCTGTTCCTTGCGGCGGGCATCCAAATGAAGCCGTGCGGTCAGGGCATTAAAAATACCAATATGCCCAATTTCAATGCGATAACTGTTCAGCCCACAGCTTTCCATCGAACGGATGGCAAGATCCAGTGCCTCCAGATCGGCCCGCCGTCCGCCAACTCCAATCATTTCAATTCCGATCTGATCGACCTCATCCGAATGGCCGCTGTCGGCAGGGTTGATCCGGTAGGCGTTCTGGTTATAATACAGCCGAAGCGGCAGCGGATGATCCCGCAGCCGGGTGCAGGCCAGACGGGCAATCGGCATCGTCAGATCGGGTTTGACCGCCATCAGCCGGCCTTTCATGTCCACCAGCTTATACATATTTTCCTGCGGAATTCCGTGGTTTTCCGGGCTGAACACGTCGTAAAACTCCAGCGCCGGGGTAATTACCTCTGCAAAACCGCGCGGTACCAGCACGTCTTTTATTTTGCTTTCCACCAAATGGCGGGAAATGCAGTCCTCGAACAGAAGATCGCGTGTTCCCTCTGGTGTAATCAGTCGGTTTTGGTTCATTTACCTTTCACTCCTACATTCGCTTTAACTTGCTAATATATTAGCATGATAGCGACTAAAAGTCAAGGGATTTGCGCTTTCAGCCATCATCCCTGTCGGTTTATCCAAAATCAAACAGGGTCATCTGGCTGGTTTTGGGTATTCCCTTGAGTGCTCCGGCATTATCAAGAATTTCGATGACCGCTTTGGAAACCCCGGAACGGCTCTGGATTTCTTCGACCGAAATAAAATTACCTTCTGCCGCTGCCTGTTCGAGTGCGTTGGCTGCTGCTTCGCCCAATCCTTTCAGAGCAGTAAATGGCAGACGAATCTTTCCGTCTTCGATCTGATAAACCGTCGCTTTTGATTTATACAAGTCTACCGGCAGGAAAGAATAACCGCGGCAGAGCATCTCATTGATGATCAGCAGCGTGTCGTGTACGTCATCTTCCTTGGCACTGCGGTCATCCATTTCACGCAGGGCAATCAGCCGCTTACGGGTTGCCTCCTTGCCTGCGACCGCGACATCCGCTTCCAGGTCGCCGCCTCGTACTGTAAAGAACGAAGCGTAATATTCCAGCGGGTAATAAACCTTATACCAGGCGAGCCGGATCGCAGCAATAACATATGCCGCCGCATGGGCCTTCGGGAACATGTATTTAATCTTCAAACAGGAGTCAATGTACCATTCCGGCACATCGTGGTCCCGCATATCCTGTTTCATTTCCTCGGTCAGCAGCTTGGGAGCCTTGCCCTTACGGGTGATCTCCATGATCTTAAATGCCAGTTTTGGCTCCAGCCCTTTGTGCAGCAGATAGGTCATGATCGAGTCACGGCAGCCGA
>DCTE01000223.1 GCA_002329405.1 Ruminococcaceae bacterium UBA1448
AAACGAGTCCCCATCCACTGTTGGGCGACTGCCTGACAGTTTCGGAAACGGGATCTCTTGGACGCCTGGCAGCGATCAAAGAGGGACGCTGTTATGTACAGGATGCCGCTTCTCAGTTGTGCGCCCGTGCAGTTGACCCACAGCCGGGAGAAACGGTACTGGATCTCTGTGCTGCACCCGGTTCTAAAAGTTTTACTATGGCACAGCTGATGAAGGACAGGGGACAGTTGTTATCTTTCGACCTTCACCCGCACCGGGTACAACTGATCGCAGATGGTGCCAGAAGGCTGCATATCCACTGTATCCAGGCCGAAACAGGGGATGCGGCGAAATACAATGCTGCGCTGCCTCTGGCAGACCGTGTGCTGTGTGATGTTCCCTGTGCCGGGCTGGGGGTCATTCGGAGAAAGCCGGAGATCAGGCGCAAGAGTCCCGAAGAGATCGCCAGACTACCGGAGATCCAGCTGTCTATTCTACATAACGCGGCCAACTACCTGCGACCGGGCGGAATACTGGTCTATTCCACCTGCTCGCTTAATAAAGACGAAAATGACAGGGTCGCAGCTGCTTTTCTGGCAGAGCATCCTGATTTTGCACCATCCCCCCTTGGAGATACATTTAATCAGCTGGGAGCAGATGGCAGCACCGTCACACTGATGCCTCATACCGGCGATTATGACGGGTTTTATATTGCAAAATTTAGCAAAAGGATGTGAGTATGATCAATACCTATGATATCAAGTCGCTGACCATCTCAGAGCTGGAAGCATTTATGCAGCAGCTTGGGCAGCCAAAGTTCCGTGCAAAACAGATCTTTCAGTGGCTGCATCAGAAACGGGTATTGTCATTCGACGAGATGAAAAATCTGCCGGCACCGCTTCGGGAACAGCTGGAACAGCAGTGCAGCATCACCCGTTTTACGATTGAGCGGAAACTGGTGTCGGCAGAAGACGGAACCATCAAATACCTTTATCGCCTGTCTGACGGAGAATACGTGGAAAGCGTCCTGATGCGGTATGAACATGGTATCAGCGTCTGTGTCTCTACGCAGGTGGGATGCAAAATGGGATGCAGTTTCTGCGCATCGACAAAAGCAGGATTTGTCCGGCATTTAACCCCATCGGAAATCCTTGAACAGGTGTATGCACCCGCCAGAGATATGGGCGAACGGATTGACAGCCTGGTGCTGATGGGAATTGGCGAGCCGCTGGACAATTATGATAATGTCCTTCGGTTCCTTGAATTGGTCAGCTCACCTGATGGACTGTGCATGAGCCACCGGCATATCTCACTGTCAACTTGCGGATTGGTCGACCGGATCTATCAGCTTGCTGATCTGAATTTGCAGATTACGCTGTCGGTTTCCCTGCATGCCTCAAATAACCGTGTACGGGACGAGATCATGCCGGTCAACCACCGTTATCCAATCGAACAGCTGATGAAGGCCTGCCAGTATTACACCGACAGGACCCATCGCCGCATCTCCTACGAATACTCGTTGATCCGCGGTGTCAATGATAACCCGCGTCAGGCGGAGGAACTGGCCGCTCTTCTCAAAGGAATGCTCTGTCATGTCAATTTGATTCCAGTCAACTATGTTGAGGAAGCTGGATACCATCAAAGTGGCCGCCAACAGATCTACGCATTCCAGAAGCTGTTGCAGTCGCGTGGCATCAATGCGACCATCCGCAGAACGCTGGGGGCGGATATCAATGCTGCCTGCGGACAGTTGCGGCGGACGGCTATCAACAAATAAAGTCAAGCACAGGAAGGAGCACTGCCGATGAAAATTGCTGGGAAAACAGACGTCGGTATGATCCGAAAAACCAATCAGGATACCTTTCGTATCGCTGTTTTATGTGACGGGATAGGCTTTGCGCTGGTCTGCGATGGTATGGGCGGCGTTAAAGGCGGCGATCAGGCAAGCGGCATCGCCAAACGGATGATTACATCGGTCGTCCGCGATAATATCCAGGCAGGCATGATGGATGATGAACTGCATGACCTGCTGCTGCGGGCAATTTTTGAAGCCAACCGTCAGATTTATGAACAGGCGCAGAACCAGCCGGAATTTGCCGGCATGGGGACGACTGCACTTGCGGCAATTATTACGCCGGATTGCGCCTATATCGGTCATGTCGGGGATTCAAGGCTGTATCAGCTGCACGGCGGACAGTTTTATCAGGTCACACGTGATCATTCACGGGTGCAGGAGATGATTGACCTGGGACAGATTACGCCGGAAGAGGCACGGCTGCGCCCCGACCGAAACATCATTACCCGAGCGGTCGGTATCGCACCCGACGTAGATGTCGACCTGCTGGACCTTCAGCTGTCGCCGGGCGACCGGTTGCTGATGTGCAGTGACGGACTTTCAGGTTTATGCAGTGACCGGGAGATGGGAGAGGTCCTTTCCTCCCATCCAATTGAAGAGGTAACTGAACAATTGATCGCTGCCGCCAACCGCAAGGGCGGCTATGATAATATTACCGTCGTTGTCATAGAAAACTGACGACGGTGTTACAACCAAAAAGGAATGGTTTGCATATGGAATATATCGGTAAGACGTTGGGCGAAAGATATCGGCTTCAAAAACTGATTGGCAGCGGCGGCATGGCCAACGTTTTTGAAGCGGTTGATTTGCAGGAGGATGGCCGGATTGTCGCGGTCAAGTTATTGCGTCAGGAATTTCTGACAAATGAAGAGTTCGTGCGCCGGTTCAGAAATGAATCAAGAGTAATTGCTGTACTGGATCACCCGAATATTGTCAAAATATTCGATGTCAATTTTACCGGCGAAGATCAGTATATCGTAATGGAATATATTGATGGGGTTACCCTCAATCAGTATATCCATCATCAGGGACATCTTCGCTGGAAAGACGCGGTGCATTTTCTGGAACAGATTCTGCGTGCGCTTCAGCACGCACACGATCATGGTGTTGTACACCGGGATATCAAATCACAGAATATCATGTTACAGCGAGACGGCTCTATCAAGGTGATGGACTTTGGAATCGCCCGTTTTGCCCGTGAAGATATCCGCAGCGGACAGAATAAAGCAATCGGTTCGGTTCACTATATCAGTCCTGAACAAGCCTGCGGTGAAGAATCGGATGCAAAAAGCGATATCTATTCGCTGGGTGTGCTGTTGTACGAGATGCTTTCCGGCAATGTACCGTTTGACGGTGCAACCCCTGAGGAAGTCGCAATGAAGCATATCCATGATCAGCCGGTTCCGCTGCGTCAGGTCAACCCGGAAGTACCGGTCGGTCTGTGCGAAATCTGTGACAAGGCAATGCAGAAGGATAAAAATATGCGTTACCGTTCCGCAAAGGAAATGCTGGCGGCTGTCGATGCTTTCAAAGCCAATCCTGCAATCCGGTTTCACTATCAGNNACGCTCCCAGCGGCAGGTGGTCGATCCTGAAGAAGAAGAGATCATTGTCATTAAAAAAAGTCCGAGTATTTTGATTTTGACCGGTATTGCAGCGGCCTGTTGTCTGACTGTCATTCTGGTTATGCTGGGCTTTTTCTACTGGGGACGCGATGAAGACGTCGGCGAAATTGTCATGCCCAACCTGGTTGGAATGTCGTATGATGAAGTCAAAAACAGTGAAGAATACGGCCAATTTGATTTTGTGATTGAAGAACGGGGAATGACCGATCAGTATGCAGCAGGCATTATTTATTATCAGAATGTCACAGCTGGTACAACGGTCAAGGTCAACCGTACCGTCCGTATTAAGGTAAGTGATGGTATTTCCACCCTCTATGTCCCTGATCTGGTCGGCAAAGACCTGAGTGCAGCTGAAGAAATGCTCCATGAAATGGGGCTGGACTATTCGATCAAAACACAGGAAACGGATGAGGACGCAAATATTCCGGCAGACCAGGTATTGTCAACCGATCCTGTCGCCGGTACACAGGTGGAACAGAACTCGGTTGTTATCATCTATATCAGCCGCGGCAATGTCACTGCCGCTCTGAAGGTACCGGAGGTACGCGGATTGTCGCTGGAAACTGCGATCGCTCGGCTGGAGGCGGTTGGCCTGACAGTCACATCCACTGAGGTGGACAGCGAACAGGCGGCAGGCATCGTTGTCAGCCAAAGCATTGCAGCAAACGAATATGTGCCGGAAGAAGGCGGAACCATCCAGTTGGAAGTGAGTAATGGTTCCGGCTATCAGAAGACGGTACCGGTTCAGATCAATTTCCCGGCTGACAGCAACTCCAGCGACTATACAATGGTTTTGTATATGGATGGTGTCGATATTGGCAGTATGACAGTCAACCCGTCGACCAATTCCTCGCTGGTGCTCAATGTCACCGGTAAGGGACAGCAGGAAGTAACCGTTTCGTTGGATGGTCAGCGGTATGTATCCTATTCTATCAACTTTGATACGGGTGAAGTGTCTATCTCGAGCGATTACAACACCTCACTTGTTACCGGCGGTCCTGATCAGCCTTCTGACCCGGATGATGATAACAACGATGGCCCCGGCGGACCGACTCCTGGTGACAACCCCAGTTCCGGCGGCCCTGGGGAATATGACGGTCCCGGGGAAACAGCTGGCAATGACGGGCCTGGCGATGTACAGGGCCCCGGCTCGACTGAAGGACCGGGCGCAACCGACTTTGAATAACTGTTCAATATAACTGGATAACAACTTCAGATTTTCCCCGCCAAAGGCGGGGAAAATCTATACATACTTAAAGACACTGATGACAAAGGAGATGTTTTATGACAGTACAGGGGCTGATTATCAAAGCAATCAGCGGCGCATTTTATGTACAGACTGAGGATGCTATTTTGCCATGCAAGGCGCGGGGGATTTTCCGCAAACGTGGGATTGCTCCTTTGGCAGGGGACCATGTGCGGATTGAGGACGACAACATCGTTGAAATCCTGCCGCGCAAAAATGAATTGGCTCGGCCCAAAGCCGCCAACATTGATCTGGCACTGATGACTGTCTCAACCACCGAACCTGCTCCCAATACCTTCATCTTGGACAAGATGCTGGCGGTGTGTGAATACAAAAAAATCGAACCGGTAATTATTCTGACCAAAACCGACTTGAAAGAAGATGACTCCTTTGCAGGGATCTACCGCAAAGCCGGTTATACCGTTATCCTCACTGGGGAGGATATTCGTAATGAACCGGATATCCTTGCGCTGATGCAGGGAAAGGTCAGTATCTTTATCGGCAATACCGGTGTTGGTAAATCCACGCTGCTCAATCGTTTGTTTCCCGATCTTGATCTGCGCACTGCCGCAATCAGCAACAAACTGGGCAGAGGGCGTCATACCACCCGACAGGTTGAACTGTATCCCATCCCGGGAGGCGGTTATGTTGCAGATTCACCTGGATTTTCAACCGTCGAACTGGAGCAATATGAGCCAATCCGCAAAGAGCAGCTGCAATACTGTTTTCGGGAGTTTGCGCCATTCCTGGATAAATGCAGATTTGTCGATTGTTCTCACCGAAGGGAAATCGGGTGCGCAGTGACGAAAGCTGTAGAAGATGGACTGATCAGTCCCAGCCGGCATGAAAGCTATATCACACTGTACGAAGAAGCGATGAAAATCCCTGATTGGCAGCGTGAGGAAGGACGGAACGGATGAAAAAATGTGTCATTTTCGGTGCTGGCAGTCTGGAGCAAACACCGCTGCTGCCGCCGGTCATGCCGGGTGATTACCGGATCGCTGCCGACGCAGGTTTGCGCAATGCAGCACTGCTGTCGGTAACACCTGACCTGGTGATGGGCGACATGGATTCGCTGGGGAAAGATGAAGTCCCGGAAGGGTCTATCCTTTTTCCGGTTCGCAAAGACGATACTGACCTGATGCTTGCGGTCAAAAAGGGAATTGAACTGGGATATCGGGATTTTAAATTGTATGGTGCTTTGGGTGGCCGGTTAGACCATACCTTTGCGGCTTTTCAGACACTTGCTTTCCTGAAAGAACAGAGCTGTGACGGTATTCTGGTTGATGGACATCACTGGGTAACGATATTGGAAAACCAGTCAATCCAGATACCTACGGGATACCGCCATGTCTCCATCTTCTCATACACCGAACGGTGCAGCGGTATTACCCTGCGCGGTCTGAGCTATCCACTGGAAGATGCTTCCCTTGATCAAAATTTCCCGCTCGGCGTCAGCAATTCAGTTGAAAGCGAGCCTGCCAGTATCTCCGTCCGGCAAGGAAGGCTGCTGGTTATCCTGTCCGATCTTCCCTGAAAATGGGAACCGAGACAGGCCTTTCTGCGTACTATAAAGCAGAAGGGAGGCTTCTTCATGAAAATCATTGTAATGAAGCCGTCTGGACTGATGTCCGGGCTGCTGCGTAAAATTTTCGGTATCCACCGGGTTTCCCATCAGGATAGCTGAAAAAGGAAAGGAAAATATACAGGATGACAAAAATTGGTATCATTGGAGCGATGGGCAGCGAAGTTGAGCTGCTGAAAACTCGTCTGACTGATTGTCAGGAGGCTGTTGTGGCTGGCCGCCATTTCTACAGCGGGAATATCGGCTCCACTCCGGTCGTGCTGGTCTGCTCCGGCATTGGCAAAGTCAACTCGGCGGTGACCTGCCAGCTGCTGATTGACCTGTTCAATGTCTCTGCCGTTATCAATACCGGCGTGGCAGGCGGCGCGGGAAAAGCAACTGTACGGGATGTTGTCGTCTCGACCGAAGCGGTTTATCATGATATGGATCAGGAGATTCTCAGCCATAACTATCCGTTTGTCAAAGGCTTTACCGCTGATCCGACCTTGGTACAGCTTGCGATGAGTGCTTGTGAAGGGAAGGTTACCGCATATGCGGGCAGAATCGCAACCGGTGACCAGTTCATCTGTGAAAAGGCTGTACGGGATGATATCGTTGCCCGTACCCAGCCGATGGCCATTGAGATGGAAGGCTGCTCAATTGCACATACCTGTGCGGTCAACGGGATTCCATTCGTTATTATCCGCAGTATTTCTGACAATGCGGACGATGACGCCGAGATGAGCTTTGAAACATTTGAAAAAATCGCTGCCAATGATGCGGCTGAAATCGTAACCGCAATGCTGCATCAGATGTAATCAAACCAAAACCTGTCCATACAGCCAAAAAACCGTCCCGAACTGTTGATATAGTTCAGGACGGTTTTTGGCTGATCATTACCTAAAAGATTCCCACTCCGAAAACGGGGTGGGAATCTTCTACAGCTATATATAAAATAATATAGGAAACTTAGTCCAGCTTGGTGATCAGGCTCTTATAAGGATTGTCCGTCGCGACTTTTCCTTCCGCCTTCTTCGCATGAAGTCCAACCATCGCCGCAGTCTTCGCAGGTGCCTGAATCGTACCTGCACCTGCAACACAGCCACCGGGACAGCCCATGCCTTCCAACAGATAGCCATCATACCGTCCAGCTTTGGCCAGCGTCAGCATCTTCTTGCAGTCACGCAGACCCTGTGCAGACATGATCTTGACCTCACGCTCGGGGTCAATTTCACGGATAACATCCGCAACCGCACCTGCAACACCATTGCTGACTGCAAACCCACGGCCAGCAGCAGTCGCAATGCCCAACGGGTTAGAACGCAGGACCTCGGGATCAACTTCAACAGTCTCGGGGTCAATATCTTTGGCTGCAAACATGCCCATCAATTCTTCATAAGTAAGGACAAAATCGACATCAGAACGGATGGTGCGGCGGCTTGCTTCCAGTTTCTTGGCAGAGCAGGGGCCCACAAAGCAGATGCGGGCGTCGGGATGTTCCTTCTTGATCAGACGCGCGGTCAGCACCATGGGAGTCATGGTCATGCTGATGCAGTCGGCGTANNTGACAACTTTGCAGCCTTTGTGAATCTTCTTGATCATACGGGCAGTCAAAACCATCGGGGTCAATGCCATCGAAATATAGGGCGCAAATTCCGGGAAGCACTTTTTCGCCATAACCGACCATGCAGGACAGCAGGAAGTCGCCATGAAGGGCTGTTCAGACGGAACCTTCTTGACAAAGTCCTCCGCTTCATCGATGGTACAGAAATCCGCACCGATTGCAACTTCGGTCACGCTGTCAAATCCCAGCATCTTGATCGCAGTCAGCAGCTTTTCAGGGGTAACTTTGGGACCAAACTGACCAACATATGCCGGTGCAATCGCAGCGATAACCCGTTGGCCGCTCTTAATCGCATGAATGGTCTGGAAAATCTGGCCCTTGTCCGAAATGGCACCAAAAGGACAGTTAACGATGCACTGACCGCAGGATACGCATTTGTCGTAATCGATTGTTGC
>DCTE01000172.1:0-10271 GCA_002329405.1 Ruminococcaceae bacterium UBA1448
AACCAGCCGGATTTTACCTGGCTCAAGCCACATGAGGAAAAGACTTTTGTCCAGTATTTTATGCCCTATAAAGGAGTTGGACGGGTTTCAAACGCTACACAGGATGCGGTAATTGGCCTATTCAGAACGGAAACTGGCGGATTGCTGAAAGTGTATGTGACAGGCAGAGTGGAAAAGGGAACCATCCTCGTCAAAAGAGGAGAAAAAGTCCTTTTCTCTCATGTCGGGTCCCTGTCTCCGCTATGCTGTTTTGAAACGGAATTGTCAGACGAAGCCCTGGAAAGTGACTGTCGTGTTTCGGTATGGTCCGATGACCGTCTGCTGGTGGAATACACCCCCTACCCTCCAAAACTGCAACCGGTTCCGGAACCGGCTGTGGCACTGGCCGAACCGCAGCAGCTGAAATCTACAGAAGAACTCTATCTGGCTGGGATACATCTGGAACAGTATCGTCATGCGACCTATGAACCTGCCGACTATTATCTGGAAGGTCTGCGGAGAGATCCGACCGATATCCGTCTGAATGACGCATATGGTATGCTGCTGTACCGCCGCGGCTGTGCACAGGAAAGCATCGGTTATTTCCAGGCTGCAATCAGCAAGCAGACCTGGAGAAATCCCAATCCATATGACGGAGAATGTTATTTCCATCTGGGGTTGGCTTATCTTGCAGTTCATCAGGATGAAAAAGCATATGACGCATTTTATAAATCTACCTGGAGCGCAGAAATGCAAAGCTGCGGGTTTTATCATCTTGCGTGCTTATCTGCCAAAAAAAAGAATTATGCCGAGGCTCTGGATTTTGCCGAGAAATCCCTGATCCGCAACTGGCATAATATGAAAACCAGAACGTTGAAAGCGGCTTTGTTGCGGTTGCTAAATCGCAGCAATGAGGCTTTTGTTCAAGAATCTTTGGAGATTGACCCTCTGTATATGGGGTGCCTGTATGAAAAGGCACTGTTCGATAAGGAAATGTCTGGCTGGAAAAGGGCAATGCGTGGTGAGGCAGACAATTATCTGACGTTAGCACTGTGTTACCGGCAGGCAGGGCTGTATCAGGATGCGATGCAGATCCTGGATTGCTGTGAAGCGGAAATGCCGCTGCTGTCCTATTACAAGGGAAGCATCTGTTTGGCAGAGGGAAAACTGACAGACGCGGCCGACTTTTTCCAGCAGGGTGAAAAGATCAGCCCGGATTACTGCTTCCCCAATCGGCTTGAGGAAATTGAGATCCTGCAGGACGCGATCGGTACACTGGGCGCAGCACCGATGGCCTGTTATTATTTGGGCAATCTGTTCTATGATAAGAAGCAGTATGAGAAAGCAATCAAATTGTGGGAAAATACATCGGCATTGCTTCCCGATTTTTCAATGGCCTGGCGCAACCTTTCCATCGCCTATTATAATAAACAGCATGACCCGAAAAAGGCAATGGAAGCGATGAAAAAAGCCTGCACGCCTGCGATGCCTTCCGCACGCTTTTTGCTGGAATATGACCAGCTGGCGGCCCGGCTGCATCAGACAACAGCTGAGCGTCTGGAAATGCTGGAATGCAATTTTGCCCTTGTTCAGGAGCGGGATGATCTGATTCTTCGCTATGTTACGCTGCTCAACTGTCAGGGCAGATGGAAAAAGGCACTGGATGAAATCAGAGGACGTCATTTCCATCCGTGGGAAGGCGGAGAAGGTGCTGTTAGCACTCAGTACCGTTTTGCACTGCAAAGGCTTGCTGTTGAACAGATTGCAAAAGGAGAATATTTGTCGGCAGTTTCGCTGCTGGAAGAAGCAGTCTGTTATCCTGAAAACCTGGGCGAGGGGAAACTGCCCAATGTTCCCGATAACCAGCTGTATTACTGGATGGGCACTGCTTATGAAAAAATGGGCGATACACCAAAAGCAAGACAGATGTTTACCCTTGCAACTTCGGGTGAAACGGTCCCACAGCCGGTTTTGTACTATAACGATCAGCCTTCCGATTTTATCTATGCGCAGGGAATGGCATATCGCAAACTTGGAGATGAGGCGGCGGCAAGAAAAGCTTTCCACCGGCTGATCTCATATGGGGAAAAGCATCTATTTGATAAGGTGAGTTATGATTTCTTTGCAGTTTCTCTCCCGGAGATCGAAGTCTACCAGGAAGATATCGTTTTGCGCCATCAGCAATACTGCAATTATCTTCGTGCCCTGGGGCACTTGGGGCTGGGAGAATCTGATAAAGCGGCAGCTTTGTTTGATGATATATTGGATCACGATAAGCAGCATTTGGGTGCGCTGTTGTATCGGACATTTGTTGAATCGTGATGCGGTTTGGTGAGAGATTCTTTTCACCGTTCAAAAACTGGGACTGTTTCTGCCGTGAAAGGTACCCGGAAAATCACGTTGAATCTGTGTATCTGTTGTAATGATTTGGCTTTTTTCTACGGCAGAAGTGTTCTTCTAAAAAGCCGGATGTATTTTTAAATTTAATTTATTCAAGCAAAACGAAAGGGCTTGTTGTCTGCAAAAAGCAGGCGGCAAGCCCTTTAATTTTGCCTGAATGGGTCGGTTATTGCAGAAATTGCAGCACACGAAATGAATAATCATATGCAAACAGAAGGGAAGTGTCGTTCAGATTCAGATTAAACAGATCCTGCATTTTACCCAGCCGGTAGAAGAAGGTACTTTTATGGATATGCAGTTTCGCGGCGGTCAGAGTAGCATTCTGGTTATATGTCAGGTAGGTATGCAGGGTGGTTGCATATTCGGTGTTGTTTTGCTGGTCGTAATCCAGGATGTGCAGGATATCCGGGTGCACAGACGCTTTGAGCATCCGTTTGTTGCTCAATTGTTGCAGAAGGTGTTCAAAAAAACAGTCCTTGTAATAGACCATCGGCTGTGATTTCCGGCTCTCATCCTTGCTCACCATATCGGCCAGTTCCCTGACCTGCTGATAATAGACGGTGCTTTCCCCGATATTTGTATAGGAATAGCTGATACATGCCTGCATCTGGTTGAGCTTGAGGAAGGTCTGAAAACGTTCCAGTGAGTATTCGCTGAAAGGTTCATGGGTACTGGACGGCAGCAGAACGGTCAGTTCCCCGCGGAACAACGCGACCATACATCCGGGCAGGATGGAAAGAAGCTGGTCATAATGGCTTTTGAAATACTGGGACTGCCGCTGCTCGGAATCTCTCAGCAGCAGCATCAGGGTATAGTAGGGCGCAAGCGGCCTTCCCAGCCGGATCAGGTACGGGATGATATAGTCGGTGCGGCTCAAATGGCCGTCCAGCAGTTCGGTCAGAAAGTATTCGTAATTCTGCCCGGTGGGGTGGACATAGGTGGCGTCCTTTTGCATCTCAATCGAAACCATCTGGGCAAAAATATTGATAAATTCCAGGTCGTCTTCAGTAAATGGCCGTACGGTACCTCTGACACAGATATATCCGACGGCTGCATGGTGGATGCGGACAGGCTGAAAAACCCAGGGATAGTATTCATCCAGCATGGTGAGATAAGGCTGGGTAGAAGTGTAGATATGCTCTACAATCTTCTTTTTCAGCATGTTCTGGAAATACGGTTCCCGCAGGTACAGCCTTCCGCATTTTTCTTCCAGGTTCTGTTTGTCGCTGATTGCAGGGCTGGCGGCAATGATGGAAAAACTGGTGTCACAGATGGTGATCGGGTTGCCCAGAAAGCTGTGGGCGACATGCGCCAGGCTGCTCAGTCCATAGCCGCTGTGAAGAGAATGAAACAGTTCTTCCCGCTTGTCTTTCAGCCGGTGGTACCGCAGGATCTCCTCCTGAACAGTATTGAATACCTCCATCAGCGGCAGCTCGTCCGGGGTATGCAGGACGCCCGGGACAGAGGTCCCTTCCGGCATCGTTCCGCCGATCAGCAAAAGCGGGCTGTATTGCAGTTCCGGGATGGCCCGCAGTTGGGAAAGATCATCTTTCAGCTGCCGGGTGTATTCGGCATATAAAACGTTTTTCTGAGGAAAGCTCTGCCGGTAGCAGTTGCCCTTTAAAAAACAGATTGCGTCAATATCCGGCATATTTCCCATATGATTTTCAATAGAAGTGTGGAATTTCTTTTCCAGTTCCGAAATAATATTGGATAAATGCGCCATAAAACCTCCCGTCAGACAAAAGTACAAATAACTGTACAAAAATCGCGCGTATATCAGACTCTTATTTGGTGACAGTTTGGCCTGTTGATACTATACTGAGTATAACAAATGTCGTGCAAACAGTCAATCATACAATCACAAAGGGAGTAACAAGATGTCAGTAAAAGTAATGGGAGTCACCTCCGGCAGAAAAAACAGCAACAGTGAAATCCTCCTCAAAGAGGCGTTGATGGCTTGTGAGGAGGCGGGCGCGGAAGTCACGATGATCAACCTCAAGGATTACCATATCCTCAGCTGTACCGGCTGCACCGCCTGTACAAAGGGAATGTCCGAGGGGAAAAATGTCGGCTGCGTGCTGGACAAAAAAGATGACAAGAAAAAAATCATGGATGTCATGCTTAGCCAGGATGCAGTCATCTTTTCGGCTCCGACCTATGACCTGATGCCGACGGCCGAATACCTGATGTTTGCCCAGAGAAGCCTCAGCTATGAGACCGCTTTTCTGGAGACGATCGGCGCGATTGAACATAAAGACCGCGTTGCCGGGCTGATCAGTGTCGGCGGCTCTACAAGAGCCTGGCAGTCGATGGCGCTGGAAGGAATGCAGGCGACCATGTTTACCACCGATATGAAGGTTGTTGATATGATTCTGGCGACCCGTGTCCCCGGTGCGGCACAGTGCCTGCTGGATGATGAGCTGATCGCCCGCGCCAGAAAAATGGGCGAGAACATCATGAAGGCCGTTGCCACCCCGCCGGAAGAACGCGGCTGGCTGGGCGACGAGGATATGGGCTGGTGCCCCAACTGCCACTCCAACGCACTGGTACTGGGCGAACCCCAGTGGGATGGCCTGCACTATCCGGTTGAATGCCAGGTTTGCGGTGCCGGCGGAACATTGGAGCAGACGGAAGACGGGAAATGGAAATTCGTCATCCAGCCGGACGGGCTGCTCAAGGACCGTACCACCGTTGTCGGCAGAGCCAGACATCTGGAAGAGATCGGTGCCACACAGGGCGGCTTCTACTCCAACCCTGAGAATATGAAACTGGTTCAGCAGAAACTGAAAAAATACAAAGAAAAACAGTTCAAGTCCATCTGACGGGGTGACGGAAAATGAGCCTGAAACGGAAGACGCTTTATACATTGATTATGAATGTCCCGATCGCGCTGGCTATCTCTCTCACCGCTCAGCTTTTGGCGACGGGAACGGTTGTTTTGCAGCTGCTGCTTTTGAATTTTACATTGGCATATATCATCTCGTTTGTCGTCGGGATGGTGATTCCGGTTGTCAGGTGGGGTGCCGGATTTGCCGGGCTGTTCCACGCCAAACCGGACTCTCTGCTGTTTGGCCTGCTGGTCAATGTGATCGTCAATCTGGTTTATGTTGCGGTGAATTGTCTGATCCTGACCTGGTTTAATGTGGTATACCTTGGCGGACAGCCGATGCAGGTATATCTGATTGCGATGATTTCCACATTCGTTCCGATTTATCTGGTGGGGTATGTGGTGTCCTTCCTGTGGAACACCCCTGCGA
Source organism: Ruminococcaceae bacterium UBA1448 (assembly GCA_002329405.1). Classification (GTDB taxonomy): domain Bacteria; phylum Bacillota; class Clostridia; order Oscillospirales; family Ruminococcaceae; genus Faecivivens. The sequence continues at coordinate 5,640 of DCTE01000172.1, forward strand.
TGAAACTGTCGGCACGGATCTGTGGCGAATAAAAAATGCTGTTTTGATTCTCCTTTCATAGCCGCAGCAAAGGCGTATTTTTGTCCGGTATCCGGCAGAAATACGCCCTCTTCGGCAGGATTCAGACAGCGGGTTTGACCATTTTTGCTTGGAGGTAATTGATATGAAAAAAATGGAAACAGATGTTATCGTTGTCGCTGCCGGCCTGTCCGGCCTGGCTGCCAGTATCGCCGCTGCCGAGAACGGCGCGCGGGTGCTGACTTTTGAAAAATCCAATACAACCGGCGGCGCGGCCAATATGGGCATGGGCCCTCTCGGCGTTGGTTCGAGAATCCAGCGGGAACATATGGTTTCGCTGACTCCCGGTGAAGCGTTCCGCAAACATATGTATTTTACCCATTACCGGGTAGACGCACGGATGGTCCGCGACTATTACTTTAAATCCGGCGATACCATCGACTGGCTGATGGAGATGGGCGTTGAGTTCGTTGGTGTCCAGAGGGCGTTCAGCGCACCCGAAGATACCCGGGCCTATTCCGACGGCGAATTTACCTGGCATGTCTGCAAGCCTGAGGGCGGCGGGATTCCCGGCCCCCGTGCCGCTACTGCCATGACCAAAAAGATGACCGAAAGAGCAAAGGAACTGGGCGTTGAGTTTTTACTGGAAACACCAGTCTATAAAATCATCATGGAAGACGGACGGGCAGTCGGCGTCCTGGCAAAAGACAAGGACGGCGAGGAAATCGAGGCCAGAAGCAATTCGGTTATCATCGCGACCGGCGGCTTTGGCGACAACCCCCAGATGATCAAGCAGGAAACCGGCTATGAATTCGGCAAGACCATCTATAACTTTGCAATCCCCGGCATGAAGGGCGACGGCCTGCGGATGGCCTGGGAAGCCGGCGCAGGCAAAATGCCCTGCACGATGGAGCTGATGTACCAGCTGCCCGACAATATGAACCACTTTATCCTCGACGGTGCCTTCCGCCAGCCCTGCCTGTGGGTCAACCGCAACGGCGACCGCTTTATGCCGGAAGACCAGATCGGCAACACCACCTTCACCGGCAACGCGATTACCGCACAGCCCGGAATGGTCGCTTACTCTATTTTCGACAGCAAGCTGCTTAAGAAGTATAAAAAGAGAGGCCCGGACATCGTTTCCCACGTCCATCCCCACGACCTGTTTGATCATTTTGATGAGCAGTGGGAAAGAGACCTGGCGGATGGCTACGAGTCGATCACCCAGGCAGATACCATTGAGGAACTGGCGGAAAAGGCCGGTATTGATGTAGAAGGCCTGGTCGCGCAGGTTGAAGAGTACAACGAGATGTGCGAAAACGGATTTGATGAGATCTTTGAAAAGGACCGCCGTTACATGCAGCCGATTGCAAAGGCACCTTTCTACTGCTGCCGTCAGAACGTCGGCGCGTATGGTTCTCTGGGCGGCGTCAAAATCAACCACAAGACCCAGGTGCTGACCGATGAAGCAAAGGTTATCCCCGGACTGTACTGTGTCGGTACCGATGCCTGCAACATCTTCGGCGACAGCTATCCGTTCATCCTTTCCGGCAATACGATGGGATTCTGCCTCAACAGCGGACGGATCGCCGGTGAAAACGCGGCGGCTGAACTGGATGATTTCGAATATTGATCGGGAGCATAAATATGAAGTTTATTATTGACGGCCGCGAAATCGAGGCCAAAGAGGGACAGTCCATCCTCAATGCGGCGCTGGATGCCGGTGTGTTTATTCCCCACCTGTGCAGCCACCCTGATCTGGAGGCAAAAGGCGGATGCCGGCTGTGTGCGGTAGAAGTGGAAGGAATGGATCATGCGGTTCCGGCCTGCAAAACCAATGTCACCGACGGGATGGTCGTGACCATCAACGGCCCCAAGGCCGACCGCGTCAGAAAAATGGCAATGGAGCTGATCCTCGCCACCCATCCGGCCGACTGCACCGGTTGCCCCAAGTACGGGAAATGTGAATTGCAGTCAATGTACCAATACCTCGGCGTCAGCCCGGCACGCTGGCGGACCAAGTCCCGCAGTGTGCCAAACGACGACAGCAACCCGATGATCGCCCATCTTTTTACCAGATGTGTCCGCTGCGGACGGTGTATCCGTGCCTGCCAGGAACTGCGCGGCGTCAAGGTGCTGGATTATATCCAGACCAGTGCCGGTATCCGTGCCGGTATCCCGGAAGGGAAGACGCTGGCGGAAGCAGGATGCCGTTTCTGCGGTGCCTGCATCGAGGTCTGCCCGACCGGTTCGATCATGGACCAGGTCAAACTGATGCACGAAGACCGCTCTTACGCGGAAAATGTCGTCCCCTGCCGGAGCACCTGCCCTGCCCATATTGATATCCCGCGGTTTGTCCGCTATATCAAACAGGGCGATTTTGAAAAGGCAACCGCCGTTATCCGTGAAAAGGTTCCCTTCCCGGAAACGCTGGGCAGTATCTGCAACCATGCCTGTGAGGAAGCATGCAAACGCAACGAACTGGGCGCGCCGCTGTCGGTCTGCAAGCTGAAAAGAGCAGCGGCAGTGCACGACACCGGTGAATGGAAAGCACATGTCCGTAAGGACCCGCCGACCGGGAAAAAGGCTGCCGTCATCGGTGCCGGCCCCGCAGGTCTGACAGCGGCCTATTACCTCGCCAAAAAGGGACATGAGGTAACTGTATTTGAGAAAAACGAAAAGGCCGGCGGACAGTGCCGCTATGGAATNNGGAATCCCGTCCTACCGGCTCCCGGATGATGTACTGGATAGGGAAATCCATGAGATTTTGCAGGCCGGTATCATCCTGAAAACCGGTGAGGCTGCGCCTTCTCCAGCAGAACTTAAAGATCAAGGATTTGACGCCGTACTGGTTTCGGTCGGTACCCATCTCGGTTCCCGTCTTCCGATGGAAGGTAACGACCTGCCGGGTGTCTACGTCAACGCGGATTTCCTCAAAGCAGCCCGTATGAATGCTCCGCTTCCTTTGGGTGAGCGGGTCATGGTGCTGGGCGGCGGCAACGTCGCCTATGACTGCGCAAGGACCGCTGTCCGTCTGGGTGCTAAGGAGGTACATATCGCCTGTCTCGAAAATGAACAGCAGATGACTTCGACGCCGGATGAAATCGCTGAGGGCGCACAGGAGGGTATCCAGCTGCATGCAGGCCATTCCTTCCTGCGGATTACCGGTACAGACCATGTGGAGGGTGTCGAACTCCAGAAGGTGGAACGGTTCTACTTTGACGAAAACCGCAAGGCGGTGATCGAACTGGCAGAAGGTACCAAACAGATCGTACCGGTTGACAACGTTATTTTCGCGGTCGGCCAGAAACCGGAAGGGACCGATCAGATGGGTCTTGCACTGACGCATGGTCCGTATATTCAGGCGGACGATAACCTGAAAACCAGCATGGAAGGTGTATATGCGGCCGGTGACGTCGTAACCGGAACCAAATCGGTGATCGCTGCGATTGCTGCCGGAAGAAAAGCCGCTGAACAGATGGATCTTTACCTCGGCGGCGACGGCGATATCAGCGAAAAGCTGCTGGAAGCGGAAACACCCAGCCCGTATATCGGACGGATGGACGGCTTTGCCTGCCTGAAGCGCACCGAGCCGCGGCTGGATGACGCCGCCCACCGGGTACAGGGATTCACGCTGGTTGAACAGCCCTTTACCTGCGAGCAGGCACAGTGTGAGGCTTCCCGCTGTCTGCAATGTGATTTGCGGCTCCAGCTGACAAAGCCCAAACTCTGGAATGAATATTGATAAGGGGTATCTGCGGTATGAGTATGTTGGAACGAGTGAACAGCCTGAAAGAGACAGAGTGTATCGTAGACGTCCTCTTAAAGGAACTGGCCGTAAATGAATGCAAACGCTGCGGCAAATGTGTATTTGGATACGAGGGTCTGACCCAGCTGGAGATGATCCTGGGAGATATCACCGAAAAGAAGGGCAGAAGCGACGATCTGGCACTGATGCAGGATCTGTGCGAGGTGATGAAGGAACAGTCGCTGTGCGAGGCAGGAGAGGATATCGCTGACGCGGTACTGGCAGCGATTGAAAAATACCGCGGCGTGTTCGAAGAGCATATCGGCAAAAAGGGATGCCGGGCCGGGGTCTGCAAGAAGTTTATGACCTACCATATCCTTGCGGATAAATGTATCGGCTGCGGAGACTGTCTGGATGCCTGCGAGGATGACGCGATTCTCGGTAAAAAGAAATTTGTCCATGTCATTGTACAGGATGAATGTGTGCAGTGCGGACGCTGCAAGGAAGCCTGTGATGAAGACGCGATCGTCCTGGCCGGCGCGGTCAAGCCCAGATGTCCCAGAAAGCCGGTCCCCTGTAAGGCCAGGTAAAAATGCAACAGAAAGGGAACAAGACTTATGAGCAGTTTAGGAAAATACAGCAGAAGTGTTTCCATCATCGGCGTCGGGTGTACGCCGTTCATGTATACAGTGGATAATCCTGAAACCAACGGCCTGACTGAAGGCGAGCTGTTCGGCTATGCGGCACTCAAGGCAATGGAAGACGCAGGCGTTAACCCCAGGGATGTAGATTTCTATTTCCACGGCGAAGCAAGCCCCCTCAACGGCTCCAATTACCTGACGCCCAATGTCCAGATCGCCAACTGG
>DCTE01000172.1:10295-10485 GCA_002329405.1 Ruminococcaceae bacterium UBA1448
GGCGATTGAACAGGCTGTCAATGCAGTCGCGTCCGGCAAGTACGACTGTGTACTGACCGGCGCAGTGGAGTTTGGCGACAGCACGCCTTCCCCGGCTGATAATGTGGAAACGCCAAAGCACCCGTATAAACGCGATAAAATGACGATGGACAAGTTCCTGAAAACCACCTCCTGGCTGTACGACCGCTGC